>JACMKG010000107.1 GCA_014380255.1 Prolixibacteraceae bacterium
TAATGAGCTTCCTTGGCAAGAAAAGTGCTGGTGGAGGTGGGGGAATCGGAAATCTGCTGGGTTCTTTTATGAACGATGAAACACAAGCCAATCCCAAGTCACAAAGCTTTATCAACAAGTTGCTCGACAAGGATAACGATGGAAGCGTGATGGATGATCTGGGAGATATGGGAAAATCGTTCTTTGGTAAAATGATGAAATAGATCAGAAATTCTTGCGTTCGGATGCCATTGGTGCAACAAATCGTGGGGACTGATCAATCTTTCAGTTATTCGTTTCATTAGAATGAAAAGGATGGTTCTAAAAAGAGCCATCCTTTTTTTCTATTCCCAATTTGCATTTTTGAAACTAAATAAATCTTTTCTCAAGGTAAAAACAAGGAGGCACATGAACCTTAAAACGAAGTTTCTATAAACTTTAAATGTTTTTCTTTTTGACTATTTTTTACAAATATTTTTTACTAACATTAATGAAAAATCTGCATAAGGGTTTTTCCAATTAAAATTAGAATGAATTTAGAAAATTAGAATGCCATAGAATAAGACAAAAGTGTCGTTTTATAACCTTTGGTTGTTTGTGGACTGAGATCCAATCTATTGGGCTTGACTTTTTGAATCCTTTGTCAGACACGTAAAATAGAGTGACGAGCGTGCGTTTGACAGTTAAATGCCTGAATTTCAAAAAAATCTTTCCAAATGTTAACTTTAATTAAGAAAATCATTAAAATTGGAATGTTTTTATAAACTATTTTTGTCGTTAAATAATTTTTTAATAAACACTTCGTATGAGTTAATAGAACTGTTAATTTAAATTTAAACTTAAAGAAGCTTTATGAATTTTGTATACAGGAAGAAGGGATTTTCAATTTTGCTTGGGATGTTAATAATGACGGGAGGAAGCAAATTGAACGGGCAGGATGTACAAAGTAATTTAAATGCAAGTAGTGTACAAAGTAGTGCTTTAAAATATGGACGTTTACTTCGTATCATCGATAGTTACTACGTGGATACTACTAAAGTGGAGGAAATAACAGATAAGGCCATTGTTGAGGTACTTAAGAACCTGGATCCTCACTCTACTTATATTTCGAGGGCAGAGGTCGAGAAAATGAATGAACCGCTTCAGGGGAATTTTGAAGGAGTAGGGATTTCATTCAACGTGTATCGTGATACGTTGATGGTTGTCACAACAGTTCCCGGAGGTCCATCTGAAAAGGTGGGTATCAGGCCAGGGGATAGGATTGTATCTGTTGACTCTAAGAATATTGCTGGTGTTGGCTTGCAGAACACAGCCGTGTATGATTACCTGCGTGGTAAAAAAGGAACAAAGGTTGAATTAGGCGTTCGCCGTAAAGGGGAATCCAATTTAATTGATTTTGTGGTATTGCGGGATAAGATTCCAATCAACAGTCTGGATGCCTCTTACATGCTTAATGATCATGTGGGCTACATCAAACTGAATAAATTCTCGGCTACCACCATTGATGAATTTACGGAAGCTATCAAAACCTTAAAGTCAGGTTCTAAACTGAACAGCCTTGTTCTTGACCTGCGTGACAACGGGGGAGGTTATCTGAGAGCAGCCACTGAATTGGTTGATCAGTTTCTGTCTGCCTTTAAACTGATTGTTTATACCAATGGTTCGCACGCAGACAAGGAAGAATACATTTCAACCGACCGTGGTGAATTAGAGGAAGGCAAACTAGTGCTTCTGATTGATGAAGGTTCAGCTTCGGCCAGCGAAATTGTGGCAGGGGCTATTCAGGACTGGGATCGTGGAGTATTGATTGGAAGACGTTCTTTTGGCAAAGGATTGGTTCAGCAACCCTTTGAGCTAACCGATGGTTCAATGATCCGGTTAACTACAGCACATTATTACACGCCAACAGGTCGTTGCATTCAGAAGCCTTACGTGGAAGGAGTAGATGCTTATCAGAAAGATTATCTCAACCGTATGGAGAAAGGAGAATTATTCTCTGAAAACAATGTGTCTCAAAACACGGCATTGAAATTTGCAACCAAAGTAAGCCAACGTACGGTGTATGGCGGAGGTGGTATTATGCCTGATGTGTTTGTTCGACTGGATACATCCAAACATTACACTTATTACAATAATCTTCTGCGTAAAAACCTGGTCTACACTGCTGTGTTAGATATCATGGATGAGAACAGGGAAAAGTTTGTATTGCAGTATCCTGACTTTAAATCATTCGAGGCCAACTTTGAAGCAACAGACGAGATGGTCAATAGAATTATTGAAGAAGGCAATAAGGAAGGTGTCACTAAGGATGAAGAAAGCGCACAGTTTGCCCGTCCTTTAATGAAAAGGCAAATCAAAAGCCTTGTAGCTAGAGACTTGTTTTCATTAAGCCATTACTTTCAGGTGATGAATTCGGATGATAAAGCCATTGTAAAGGCGCTTGATGTTATTACTAAAAAGGGAGAATATGAGAAGTTGCTAAGTGGAAAATAGTATATTCGCAACCTTATATTGTGAATCTTTTTCCACCTAATTATGGACATATTATATAAATGGCTCTCAGGAAACTATATTGAACTCCTGGGAGCCATTTTAGGTTTTGCATATATCCTGTTCTCCATTCGTCAAAGCATCTGGACTTGGCCTGTGGGATTGATGACCTCGGTGCTTTATGTCTGGGTCTTCCTGACTACCAAGCTTTATGCCGACATGGGCCTTCAGATTTATTATGTGTTTATCAGCATCTACGGCTGGTATGAATGGGTCAAGGGAAAATCATCCGATGATAGCGGGAAACTACATATCACCCGGTTGTCCTTTAAATTGGGACTTATACTGGCATTGATCTCGGTGCTTGTATTTTTATTGATGTGGTATGTTCTTAAGAATTATACGGATTCACCCGTTCCTTTTGCCGATTCACTGGCTACCACCCTGAGCATTGTAGCTACCTGGATGCTGGCCAGAAAGATACTGGAACACTGGTTGGTATGGATATTTGTCGATGCATTCTCTATCGGATTATTCTGGTACAAGGACCTTTATCCTACGGTTATCCTGTTTGTAATTTATACCGTTATGGCCCTGGTTGGATTCCTTGAATGGAAGAAGGAATGGAAGCAACCCAGAAATCATAAGTAAAGTAAAAAGAAAGAGCTACGATCATTGAAACTCACATTTAAGTTGATTTTCCCGATTACTCCTGTATTTTTGTATTTATGCATCAAACAGAAACTCAAATACGCATTGCTGTAACCGGCCCTGAATCGACCGGTAAAACCACTTTGGCAGTACAATTGGCAGAGCTTTATAAAGGTACCTATATTCCAGAGCTTGCCCGTGAATATGTAGAGAGGCTACCACGCCATTATACGTACGAAGATGTTGAAACAATTGCCAGGATGCAACTTGAGCAATACAAGAGCACACAGTCGGGGCAAGGCAATCTGTTTTTCTTTGATACCTGGCTTATTATTACCAAAGTGTGGTTTAACTGGGTATTTAGCAAAACTCCCCATTGGCTGGAGGATCAGATACTCCAATGCCCCATTGACCTGTTTATGGTGTGCCTGCCCGACTTACCCTGGGAAGCAGACCCTGTTCGTGAAAACGGGGGAGAAAACAGGCTGAAACTGCTTGATCTTTACCGAAGCGAATTGCAACACTACGGTTTCAACTATGTCGAAATCGGAGGGATGGGTGATAGGAGGCTCCAGTCGGCCATACAGGCTTTGAATAATTTTTGCCCCAATCTGAAACTTTCAGACAATTAAGTTTGATATCACTGTCAAAAGTGTGAATTTTGTCTATCACTAAATTTCAGCCCACATGTATTCAGAAAAGAATATTGAACACAAGATGAGCCGTTCTGTTGAACAGCTTGCTGACCCAAAATCATATAGCCTGGTTTGCCATGAGCATCGCATAGGGGAGCCTTTGCCTTCGATCGATAAGTTAACCAAGATTGTAGGTCTGATCCGCGAGATTTTATTCCCCGGCTATTTTGGAAATACAAGTCTTCGGTCAAATACCCTTAAGCATTATGTAGGGGTTAATATTGATGAATTGTTTGAATTGTTGTCTGAACAGATACTTGCAGGCTTGTGTTTTACCTGTCTGGAACCTGAAGAGGCAGATATGCAGGAAAGGCAGAAATTCGCCCAGGGCCTGGCCTCTGACTTTATCTCTTTTCTTCCCGAGATCAGGCGTTTGCTGATTACCGATGTTGAAGCCGCCTATCTAGGGGACCCTGCTGCTAACAGTAGAAGTGAAGTTATTTACTGTTATCCGACTATTAGAGCTATTATCAATCATCGTATCGGCCATCAATTGTTGAAACTTGGAGTACCACTTATTCCACGCATTATCTCCGAAATGGGCCATTCGGAAACAGGGATTGATATTCATCCAGGGGCTCAGATTGGCGAATCATTTACCATTGATCATGGAACCGGTGTTGTGATTGGTTCTACCTGTATCATAGGCAACAATGTGAAGCTGTATCAGGGGGTAACCCTTGGAGCCAAGAGTTTTCCTCTGGATGAAGAAGGTAATCCTATCAAGGGTATTCCTCGTCACCCTATCGTTGAAGACAATGTGATTATTTATGCCCAGGCGACCATTCTTGGCAGAATACGTATTGGTGAAAACTCGGTAATTGGTGGTAACGTATGGGTTACCAGTAGCCTGCCACCTTATTCTAAGGTTATTCAGTATAAAGCAAAGGGCGTAGAGTTTAATGACGGAGCCGGCATTTAGCTAAGCCAGAAAAGTCCTTTGCCACAAAGCACGAGGCTTTGTGGCAAAGGATTTTTTTTATTTCAGGGAGAAATACTTCATAAACTGAGCTCTTTCATAGAGCATCGGATCAGGGATCGTGCTGTACGACAAGCGTCCTCTAAAGTCTTCTATTTTCTCAAAGGAATTCTTCCACATGAAAGATCTCAGCTCATTGAGCATTTTTTCAATGACTGGAGTGCCATTGATGTATATACTGGAGCAAACCTGTGTTACCTGAGCTCCTGCCAGCAATTGCTTGATGACCGCTTCCCCGTCATGAATTCCTGTACTTGCAGCTATTTCTACTTTCGGCAGTTGTGATGAGATAAGGCCTGTCCAACGCAGAGAGCGGCGAATATCAAAAGGTGAGCTGAATATTTCTGAAGGGACTATCTCCATCTTTTCAATGTTAATATCAGGCTCGTAAAAGCGGTTGAATAAAACCAATGCACTGGCACCATGAGCCATAAGTCGGTCGGCCATTGATACCAAGTTGGTGAAATAGAACCCAATTTTTACGGAAACAGGTATTTTGACTTGCTTCTTAATTTCAGCGATTATCCGTAGATACATCTCTTCAATTTCAGCGGAACTCTTAAAACGATCGGTGGGCACCATGAAAATGTTTAGTTCAAGGGCATCGGCACCGGCATCTTCAAATTCTTTGGCAAATACAGTCCATTCAGCGGATGAGATGCAATTAATGCTGGCAATAATAGGAATTGTCAACTCTTTCTTAGCTTCGCTTAGAAGGCTTAAATGCCGGGTAATGGAGTTGTTGCGTGTGTAATTCCAGATGTAATCTTCAGCCTCGGGGTATAAGTTTTGTGGATCACGGTTAATCAGGTGGTTCACTTCATTGTTGATCTGTTCTTCAAATATTGATTTAAGCACGATTGCTCCTGCACCTGCATTTTCAAGGTTTTTGATCTTCTCCAGTGAGTTTGTAAGACCAGAACTTGCCACCACAATAGGATTCCTTAAATTCAATCCCATGTATTTAGTTTCTAAACTTGTCATATTCGTTAGTTTTAATAGTTCCGCTCACCAAAAATATTGCTTCCAATGCGAATCATCGTACTTCCTTCAGCAATGGCAATCAGGTAATCGCCAGACATGCCCATCGATATTTCTTTAAATCCAGGGTCATCAACAATAAAGTTGCTTTTCAGCTTATTGAAATACACCTTTAACAAAGCAAATTCTTTTCTCACCTGTTGCTCATCCTCTGTATAAGTAGCCATTCCCATCACCCCGGCGATACGTACATTGTTTAGGAGTTTAAAATCCTCAGATCCCAGAATTTCCATAGCTTCCTCAATGGATAACCCAAACTTTGTTTCTTCTTCAGCAATGTGAAATTGTAGCAGGCAGGAAATAACACGGCCTGCTTTCTTAGCTTCAGCATCAATCGACTTAAGTAATTTGAATGAGTCGACCCCATGAATAAGATGAACAAACGGGATCATGTATTTTATCTTATTGGACTGTAAGTGACCAATAAAATGCCATTCGATGTCTTTCGGCAGGGATTCATATTTACCGACCATCTCCTGAACTTTATTTTCTCCAAAAATCCGTTGCCCGTGGTTATATGCTTCCAGGATCAGTTCTGCAGGCTTTGTTTTTGAGACAGCTACCAGCTGTACATGTGCTGGTAACGTTGCCTTTATTTTATCTATGTTTTCAGCTACACTCATAATTCAAAAATAATATACTAATTGCAAAAACACTGCACTTTTAGAATATTTTCTCTATTAATCTGTATTTTGAACTTCCCTTAACCTGCACCTAGGATTTGTTGTAAGCTATACGTATATAGATTCCGCAAATCTGTATCTTTGATGCCCAACTATGAATGCCATCCAAAAAGAAACCATCCGCCAAATGAATGAATATGGGGCAAAGGGAAAACCTTTTGTCTTCATCATTGATTTTGACTTTGAGAAGCCTTTGATACTGGAGGCGGATGATACCTCCCGACTGCATTGGAAAACACCTGAAAAGAGCAATTACAAGCTCGTGGAAGCTTCTCAGGAAGACCTTCTGTGGTCCATTCATCCGGTAGGCATGGATGTGTATGAAAAGGCATTTTTAACGGTTCAACAACACATTCATCAGGGTGATACATACCTGTTGAACCTGACTATGCCTACAGCGGTTGAATCCAATCTGAGCCTTGAACAAATCTTCCAGGTAAGCAACGCCCCGTATAAACTGTGGCTTAAAGATCAGTTTGTATGTTTTTCACCAGAAATATTTGTAAGGATCAAGGATGGCATTATTTCTTCGTTTCCCATGAAAGGCACCATTGA
>JACMKG010000507.1 GCA_014380255.1 Prolixibacteraceae bacterium
GCCTATGAGATACACAGTGAGTTGGGAAATCACTGTATCGGAGCCAAAATCAATCACAAGCTTGTGCCCATCTCCCACGTACTGCAAAGTGGAGACCAGGTAGAGGTTCTTTCCTCAAAAACCCAGTCTCCCCAATTGAGCTGGTTGAATATTCTGATCTCTGCCAAAGCGAAGACGAAAGTAAAACAATCATTTAAACTCGACCAGAAAAAACACATTGAGCAAGGGCGCAAAATCATCGAGGATGAGCTGGCAAAACACAAAGTAGCCCCTTCATCAGATACGCTGAAAAAACTAAGCAGTTATTATAATCTGACCAACAAGGAACAGCTTTATGCCCAGGTGGGAATGGGATTCCTGGAACTTGACAACCTGGACGAAGTGTTGCAGACGCGAAGGCAGAATAAGCTAGCCAAGTTCTGGAAACTGAATTTCAACACGAAGAAAGAAGATCAAGCCCCTACGGGAGGCAAGATTGACAAGAAAGCGCCTTTTATCCTGATAGAAGACCCCGATCAGTTAAACTATTCACTGGCCAGGTGCTGCAACCCCATCCCCGGTGATGATGTGGTAGGCCATATCTCGGGCGACGAACACATTATCATTCACAAGAAGAACTGCCCCGAAGCATTGAAACTAATGTCCCAACAAGGCGACAGTATCATTACCGCCGAATGGACACGGTTTAAAAAACTCTCTTACCTGTCGCGCATTAAATTAAGTGGCTTTGACCGGGTAGGAATTGTGAATGAAATTACCACCATTATCTCCAAGCAAAACAACATCAATATGCGCACGGTCCATTTTGATACGCATGATGGTATTTTTGAAGGTGATTTGTACTTATACATACACAATGTTCAGGATTTAACCGATCTGATTTCACGACTAATGAAAATCAAGGGGATAGATCACATTGAACGTATTGAAAAAATATAACAATAAACGTACGGAGACTCATCGCAATCAAAAAAATTACTATTTTTGAGTTCTATTTATAATTGGTTTAAATATGAATAACCAAAAGACCAAAGAAGCAGTCAAGCGTATGTTCATTGAATACCTTGAAAAAAATGAACACAGAAAGACTCCTGAACGATTTGCCATCCTGGAGGAAATATACTCCCGGGAAGGTCATTTCGACATTGAGTCGCTTTATATTTCGATGAAGAATAAAAATTATCGTGTTAGCCGTGCTACACTTTACAACACCATGGATTTGCTATTAGACTGCAAGCTTATCATCAGGCATCAGTTTGGCAAGAACATTGCTCAGTTTGAAAAAGCGTATGCCATTCCTCAGCATGATCATTTGATTGATGTACGGACAGGCTCCCTGACGGAATTCTTTGATCCTCGTCTTAGAGAAATCATTGAAGATATATGCCAGAAGAATGATTTCAAGCTATCACACCACACCCTCTATATATACGGTCAATACATCAAATATTAAGATGATGGGTTGTCTTATCCTATAAAACCCTCTTATTTAAAATAAAATAATAAGCTTTTTGATTTGATCGTTGATTTTAACTTTTCTTCTCCAAATAATTTATAATTTTAACCCATAGATAAAAGTTTCCTGCGCCGTGAAAAGGGACGATTCAACATCCTTTTTCTCCGGTGATTTATGTTTGAACTTTTATAGGATATTCAAATCACGAAAGTCTCGGAGCATCCTAATCAAACCCGGCTTGCTTCTTTCTAAATGATTCGATCATTTCAATTTGATTAAAATTAATCTTGATATAATGAAAGTAGATGTATTATTAGGCCTCCAATGGGGGGATGAGGGAAAAGGAAAGATTGTTGATGTGCTGACACCTAAGTATGATGTCATCTCTAGATTTCAGGGTGGTCCAAATGCAGGACACACGCTGGAGATCAACAATTTCAAACAGGTATTGCATACCATTCCTTCAGGTATTTTTCACAGCGATAAGCTGAACGTAATAGGGAACGGAGTAGTAATAGATCCCATTACTTTTGAAAAAGAAATAGAATCAATCAGCAAGCATGGCGTTGATCTTCATAAAACCTTATATATTTCCAAAAAGGCTCATCTGATACTTCCAACTCACCGTTTACTGGATGCAGCTTCGGAAGATGCTAAAGGATTGACAAAAATCGGCTCAACCTTAAAGGGCATCGGCCCTACTTACCGGGATAAGATTGGCCGCGATGGATTAAGAGTAGGTGATTTATCGGAGAATTTTATAGAAAAATACACCTCCAAAGTACAGGCGCATAAAGATCTGCTGGAAAACTACTATCATTACGACTATGCCGAAAAATTGGCCGTCCTTGAACTGGAATGGATGAGAGGTATTGAGATCTTAAAAAGCTTTAAGATTGTTGACACCGAGCACCTGATCAATGAAAGCCTGGCTGAAAGCAAGTCTGTACTGGCTGAAGGAGCACAGGGAACGATGCTGGATATTGACTTTGGATCCTATCCTTTTGTAACCTCATCGAGTACTATTTGTGCAGGTGCATGCACCGGACTGGGGATTGCCCCTAATAAAATCGGAAATGTATACGGCATATTCAAAGCCTATTGCACAAGGGTTGGAATGGGTCCTTTCCCTACTGAGTTATTTGATCAGGATGGACAGAACATGCGCGATGTAGGCCGTGAGTACGGTTCTACAACCGGTCGCCCACGCCGTTGCGGATGGCTCGACCTGGTAGCCTTGAAATATTCCATCATGCTGAATGGAGTCACCGAACTGATTATGATGAAAGCGGATGTGCTTGATAAATTTGAAACCATCAAGATATGCGTGGGCTATGAAATTGACGGACAGACAACCGAGAGATTTCCTTTTGAACTCAATGATCAGGTAAAACCTGTTTACGTTGAACTGGCCGGTTGGCAGACTGATCTTACCCAGTTGACCAGCCAGAATGAATTCCCTGAAGAGTTTAACAATTACATCAATTTTATTGAAGAACAGGTGGGTGTTCCAATTACAATTGCCTCAGTAGGGCCCAACAGGGCACAAACAATCCTTATGGAAGAATAAAAAAATAAAATAAAAGAAAGGGAATCAGTGAATTGATTCCCTTTCTTTTTGGTAATATTTTTATATTTCAATTGGAATGACTATTTTAGAACAATTATTGTTTTAGCCTAAAGGTGTTTATTGAATGCAAAAAATGGAAATCACAAAACCGACCCTGCTGCTTAACAAGGAGATAGCTTTACGAAACATTGAAGTTATGGCCAGTAAAGCAGCAAATCTGCATATGAATTTCCGGCCCCACTTTAAAACTCATCAATCAGCTGAAATTGGTAATTGGTTTCGCTCCGTAGGTGTCAAAAGCATTGCCGTTTCATCCCTTACAATGGCCAATTACTTTGCGGATGCTGGCTGGGATGA
>JACMKG010000108.1 GCA_014380255.1 Prolixibacteraceae bacterium
CGTTCCGCTGAGTCCTTCATGAGCCCGGTTTATCAGCAGCTCCGAGGGGTTAGACACCTCGCGAAGGCCTCCGTTACCCATTTCAAAGATTCCCAGCTCGGAGGTGGAACCGAAGCGGTTCTTGATTGCCCTCAGTATGCGGTACATGTATTGATTCTCGCCCTCAAACTGCAAGACGGTATCCACAATGTGTTCCAGCACTTTAGGTCCTGCCAGGCTACCTTCCTTGGTAATGTGACCGATCAGAATCACCGGCACATTGTTTTCCTTGGCATACTTGAGAATCCCGTGGGTACATTCGCGGATCTGGCCTACCGAACCGGGCGATGATTCAATCATCTCGGTGGAGACGGTCTGTATGGAATCCACGATAAGCAGATCGGGAGCCATGTGCTGGCTCTGGGTCAGGATATGCTCCAGGGAGGTTTCACTTAAAAAATAGCAGTTCTGGTTTTCCTTTTGCAGCCGCTGGGCCCTTATCTTGATCTGCTGGATGCTCTCTTCACCTGAAACATAAAGAATCTTACGGTTTTTCAAATCAAGGGCAAGCTGCAGTACCAGGGTTGATTTCCCGATTCCCGGTTCTCCCCCGATGAGCACCATCGAGCCGGGCACCAGTCCCCCGCCCAATACCCGGTTCAGTTCCTGGTTGCAGGTATCGATTCTTTCGGTGTTTTCAGACGATACTTCATGAAGCAATTTGGGCTGGTTGCCCGTTCCGGCTAAAAAAGAAGTGGTCTTGGTGGTTTCCCGTTCCACGATTTCTTCCACGAAGGTATTCCATTCACCGCACGAGTTGCACCGGCCTACCCATTTGGGCGACTGTGCGCCGCAGTTTTGACAGAAGAAGCTGGTTTTTATTTTAGCCATCCAAATTATTCTTTAGGTTAGTTTTTTTATTTTTTCAATCAGCCTTGAGGTAGAAAAGCCCTCGGTCAGCTCCAGTCGCTCCACCCTTCCGCCTAAACCAAGCACGATATCATATCCGGCAATCTCCTCTTCCTGGTATTCGCTACCCTTTACCAGCACATCGGGCTTAATGCTTTTAATTAACTGGTAGGGGGTCTCCTCGTCAAAGATAACCACTGCGTCGACCATCATCAGCGAAGCCAGCAAAGTAGCCCGTGAGTGCTGATCGATCAACGGCCTGTTTTTGCCTTTCAGGAATTTGACCGATGTATCCGAATTAAGGCCTACCACCAGCCGGTTGCCAAACTCTGCAGCTTTGGCCAGAGAGTCGATATGCCCGCGGTGTACCAAATCGAAACAGCCGTTTGTAAATACCACCGTCTCGCCCTCTTGTTTCCATCGGGCCAAAAGAGGCCTGAATGCCTCTTGGGTTTCAAATATTTTGAATTGTATGGCTTGTGAAGGTGTCATCTTGATTAAGTATTTTTGTAAAAATAGCAAAACCTCACCGCTAATGAAAACGATGAGGCTTAAACTTAATGTGTTTCCGGTAAATTAAACCAGTTTGTTAGTCTCCGTATCCGGGAAAACCAGCCATGGCTTAAAGGTTCTGGCCTCTTCGAAGTCCATCTGCGCGTAGGACATGATAATTACCACATCCCCCACGGCCACTTTACGTGCCGCCGGACCATTCAGGCAGATAACCCCCGAGGCCCGCTCGCCTTTAATGACATAAGTTTCCAGGCGCTCACCGTTGTTGATGTTTACTACCTGTACTTTCTCGTTTTCGATTAAGTTGGCCGCATCCATCAGGTCCTGATCAATGGTGATACTGCCTACATACTGTAAATTGGCTTCCGTTACAGTGACCTTATGTATTTTCGATTTGCAAACTTCAATGATCATTTTTCTCTCTTTAACGTATAAGATATATATGAACGCCCTTTCATGCCTTTCGGCGAACGGGAAATTATATTCTATTATTAAGCACCTATTAGTACATTATCTATCAGTCTCACTTTACCACAATGAACAGCGATGCAGGCTACCTTTGAGCAGGGGTCATCCCAGCTGTTAACCGGGAGAAGGGTTTGTGAATTAACAATTTCAAAGTACTCTGTGTTCAAATATTCATTTTCATTGATGCGCTTTATCACCCATTGGACTAATTCTTCTACGTCCATTTGGTTGGTTTTGTTTACCGCTTCAAATAAAGTCGCCGAAATATGCGTTGCGTTGCACCTTTGCTCAGGGCTTAAAAGCATATTTCGTGAACTCATGGCCAGGCCGTCGGCTTCCCGGATGATGGGGCAGGGAATAATTTCGACGCCCAGGTTTAGCTTTCTTACCATTTCATTAATAATGGCTAGCTGCTGAAAATCTTTTTGTCCGAAAAAAGCTTTATCGGGTTCAACAATGTCAAACAAACGGCTGACCACCTGGGCCACCCCGTTAAAATGACCGGGTCTGAACCGGCCTTCCATCACCTGTTCGAGCACTCCGAAGTTGAACTGACGCGTATCCACTTGCGGGTATACCTCCTGAGGCTCAGGGGCAAAGACCACCTGGCAGGCCGTAGGGGTTAACAAATCGACATCTTTCTGAAGATCCCTGGGGTAACGTTCCAGGTCCGCTTTGTCGTTAAACTGGGTGGGGTTTACAAAAATACTTACCACCACAAATCCGGTTTGTGCTCCAGCCTGTTCAACCAGTGTAAGATGCCCCTTGTGCAAGGCACCCATGGTCGGTACAAAACCAATGCTTAACCCCTCTTTTCGCCTGTCTTCCAGTACTAACCGAAGCTGGCTAATATGCTTTACTACCTGCATTTTTTTATTCAAATGAGGGGACAAAGTAAATAAATAATTCAATATCACTTCTTCTTATTAAGCTTTTTTAAGACCACTGTAACCAACTGGAATTGAATATTGCCGATATTTTACTAATTTTGCACACTCAAACTCAGGCGATATAAATGGAAAAGAAAAAAGTCTTATTTATTTCATCAGAAATTACCCCCTATCTTCCGGAGACTGAAATGTCAAAGAAATCCAGATTCCTTCCACAGGGAATTCAGGAAAGAGGAAAGGAAATCCGGACTTTTATGCCTAGATATGGTAGTGTCAATGAACGTCGGAATCAATTGCATGAGGTCATCCGTTTATCGGGAATGAACCTTATTATAGATGATACCGACCACCCTCTGATTATTAAAGTAGCTTCTATTCAATCAGCCCGAATGCAGGTGTACTTTATCGATAATGAGGATTATTTTCAACGAAAACACGTGTTGAAAGATTCCAAGGGCAATGAATTTGGCGACAATGATGAAAGGGCCATTTTCTTTGCACGCGGTGTACTCGAGACAGTCGTTAAGCTTCGCTGGGCCCCTGATTTAATTCATTGCAGCGGATGGCTCACTTCCCTGGTTCCCCTCTATATTAAAAAAGCGTATAACGACAATCCGTTATTTGTTGATTCAAAAGTGGTCTATTCGGTCTATCATGATGATTTTAAAAAACCACTGGATCCTAATTTCAGAAATAAACTGAAAATGGGAAATATAACCACTAAGGATACGGAAATTGTTCAGGACCCAAGCTATGTTAATTTAACGAAACTGGCTATTCAGTATTCGAATGCTGTTATTCAGGGAAGCCCCCAAATTAACAGTGATGTGCTGGAATATATTAAGTCAAC
>JACMKG010000109.1 GCA_014380255.1 Prolixibacteraceae bacterium
AAGGACTTTACCATAGTCGTCGAATTTCCCGCAGGAAATCCAATCACACAGCCAACTTTGACACCACTGCCTCTAAGTAGTCTCTCAGCTTGTTCGACCGCATAAGGTTTTACACATACGGAGGCTACATTGTATTTTTTAGCCACTTCGCATTCTCTGGCTAAGTCGGTGTCAGTGAGGGTGGGATGGAGGATGGAATGGTCAATCATCTTGGCCAGTTGGTATATTGTATCATTCATGACTTATCTATTTTAGTTTGGTGGTTGTTTTATTCAGCCAGAAAAAAAACAAAGATATGAATCTTAATTTTTGCAGGGTAGTAAAACCATCAATTAATGATCTGGCTAAAGTAAATATTTGGTTGTCAAATATAGCTTTCGGAGAAAGAAGGATCTCTGCTGAAAAACAATTAATTAATTCTTTCTTAGCAATTGGTTTTAAACTATTTTTGTGTAAAACAGTTTAAAAGAAGAATTGTAATCTTTATCAGTTTTTGAATTGCTGAACGTTCCTCATTAAATGTTAGGAGCACATTTGCTGATAGATAAAAATTATAGGATGAAACAAATAGTTTTAAATGTACCGGATAGTGAATATCGCTTTTTTATGAAGGTGATCAAGAATTTTCCTTTGGTAGAAGTTGATGAAAAGAAAACTAAGCTCCTTGAGCTGGAAGCAAAATTAACCCCTTCTAATCATAACATTTGGGAAGGTATAAAGGAAGGACTCAAAGAAGTGGAACTAATTGAACAAGGAAAAATGGGAGCAAAATCTGCTAATGAGTTTCTCAATGAGTTATAATTTAATTGTTACCCCTTCTTTTGAAAGAGATGTAAAATTACTTCTTAAAAAATACAGATCCTTAAAAAATGATTTGATAAGCTTGTTTCAATCTCTTGAAAATGAACCAATCAATGGAAAGCCGCTAGGTAAGGACTGTTATAAGATTCGCCTGGCAATTGCAAGTAAAGGAAAAGGCAAATCAGGCGGAGCAAGAGTTATTACTTGTGTTAAAATCACTTCTGAAAACATTTACCTGCTTACCATGTATGACAAATCGGAAAAAGAGGATATTTCCGATAAAGACCTTAATGAACTCCTAAAAAATATTTAGTGGAAATAATAAAACCGTTTTATTCCCAAATACACTATACTATGAAATTGCCATCAAATACTTCACTCTGTTTAACTACAGGTCCATTTTCAATGTAGGATGATTTGATGGCAATTTGATAGTATTCACACCCATTTTGATTATAATCTTACTTTCAGCACAAAATCCTCACCGATTGGGCAGTTAATCTCCAGCATGCCACCTGTGGCAGTCATCTTGGTACCTGCTTCCAAAATGCCGGTATCCGGGTTTATCCATTCAGTCCGGTATTGTCCATCGGGAACCTGTAGGTGGATAGCTGCTCCCCGGGGTTTTTCAAAGTAAATGGCATACTGCCTGCCTGGCTCTGCTAGAACTTGGAAGTCAGCTACATGTCCCTCGGTAACCTTTAAAAGAGAATTATCTGGTTTCATAGTAATGAATTGAAAGCTTTCAATGAAGTCTTTCATGAATTTCAACTGTCTGCGGTATTCGGGGCCACCATAACCCGGGGTACCCGCCTCGATGGGATGTGTTCCATCTTCAGAGCCTACCGTAAATGAATAGTCGAGGTTGTTGTACAGTGCACCTCCAGCCAGCATGAACTTCCAGGCCTGTGAACGATAATAAAAAGCATTGGGAGGCATAAAGCCTGTTTCATCAAGCCCAACAGCCTTATTAAGGTCCAGGTTCTCAGAAGCAGCAACAGGGTAGGCGTAATGGAAGTTAAAGATCGAAACGTTGGGATCAGGAGATTCGATGTTGTGCCTGAAATTGCTGATATTCTGTGCTATCAGGTGCTTGATGGGCAGCTTCTCTTCTTCGTTGACAATGATGGCTGCGATGTTCTTTTGCCATTCGAGCGATTGCATGCTGGCGATTTCCACTATCTTCTGCCATGAATGGGGATGGGTGGAAGTATCCATTTCTGCAATCTCCTCTACCAGGTGCGGATTATCAGACCATGGCTCATTCTGAATTTCAAAGGTGATGTTTCCATACTCATTTAACTCCGCAACCACCTTGCGTACGTAAGCCTCCTGAATAGCCATCAGCTTTCCGTTATTCATCGTGTTGACCTGTTTGAATGACAGTGAATCAATGCCCTGGATATTGTTCTTTGGGTTAAACGGGCTTGTAGACCACTGTTGATCGGTGTAATAAGAGGTAAAGAGAGTTACTTCAACCACGATGTCATTTTCGGAAGCCTTTGCAACAAAGGCTTTGAGGCGTTTGAAGAAATCATCGTTCCACTTTTCCAAATCATACTTGTTGGTAACCGTATCTTTTACCCAGGGGGTGAGCCAGCTTTCAGGCTTAGGGTTCATCGTGTTGTTGCGAATGCCAAAAAGATTATCCCCTATTTCAGCATAAGGTCCAAGGAATATGCGGGTATAGTTAAGCCCGTCATTCTTAAGCGTCATCAGGTATTTTTCATAGTTAAAATCAGCATTCATTACCGCCCCGTAATGCTCTCCGGAGGTAACCAGGATGGTTGGCTTGCCCCTGAAAAGAAAGTAGTTGGGGTTTTCGGGATGAAGGCTTATAACATCCTTGTTTTCCTTTGGGTCAGGCTGACAGCCTGCCAATGTGATTGTAAGTAAAGCAATAAACAGGGTGGTTAGGTTTTTCATCGGTCTTTTCGTTAGGTTGAAGCTATACTTTAAACTTTTGGGAAATTTACAAAAAGTTTAAAGTATAGTTGCAACATATTGTAGAAAAGGCAAAAGTTATAATCATACTTATAATTTTATAGGAAATCCCTGAAAGTTATAGATATACTTAAAACTTTTGCTTCAGTATTTTC
>JACMKG010000110.1 GCA_014380255.1 Prolixibacteraceae bacterium
AACCACAATCCAAGTCGGGAAACAGATACTCCACCCAATCCATATTGCTCTATTTTCTCCACATACTTATAAGCTTCACCAATGTTGCGATAGGTTTCCAAATCCATTTCTCCAGAAGGATGCAACTGATCGCCAAAATTACAGGCCGCCCCGTTGGCAATCATTGCAGCAGCTTCGTATTTAATTGCACTGGCATCTTTGAAACCACCAAACTCGCCCCAGGCTTTATGAAACTTGCCACTCATAGCCACTACTTTGCTTCCGTTTCCTAAATGGAACTTCGCTTCAATAGGCAATTTGTCGTAACCACCCCAAGTGGTAGGCAAATCCTCAAGTTCCTGCTGAGTGTTCAATTCATACAATTTCTCCTTGAATACCTCCGAATTATTTACATGCGGAGTTGCATTGAAAAACACCGTGGCATCCGGATGATATTTAGATATAAGCTGCCGAAGTTCCTTCATGTGTTCTTTCGAGGCAAGAGACATGCTTCGCTCTACTGCCACATCATCATTGACATTAATCCCTTCCTTTTTATATCTATCCATACAATTTTCACAATAACAGCGAGGGAGAATATGGTACATATCGAACCAGAATCCATCAGTTTGATATTTCCTGCATATTTCTTCTACTTGCTTCAGTATATTTTGATGATATGAACCTCCCGGAAGCCAACAAAGAGTTCTCCACGAGTTAAATGGTCGTTCGGTCGAATCACTTGCAAAAAAATCAACATTGAGCGCGATAAATGAGCCATCTTTATTGCGGGCGCACCATTCAGGATGATTAATGGCATCGTTGGTTGACCAGCCTACAATGTAATAGATGGGGCATTTTACACCGATTTCATGACAAGCTTCAATTTGTGCTCCCAGTAAATCAAATTTCAGGTTTGGATGCATCGTGCCTACGTTGGTTGGATAATAACTCCAACTATGGCAGCACTTGGCAAACACATTGATTTGATTGACATGGCCGATTTTTAATGCCTCTTGAAATTGCTTTTTATTGAATTTGACACCCACTTCAGGAATAAATTCGGAGGTGTGAAAATCCAAATGAACCTGACGGGAATGTAGTGGTTCGTTTAAATTGCGCTGTATCAACTGGCCAAAGCCAGTTATGCTAAGGAATAAAAGCGGTAAAAGGAGTTTGTATTTCATGTTCATCTGAATAATTTTATACGGCTTGGGTCTTTAAAGTCTTTACTCATCTTTGCTATTTTAATTTTTCCTCAACTCTTCATATATTTTAAGTGGAAGGAATGACCTTACCATACTGTTTTTAAGGTAACAAATCCGTGGGCCGGTATCGTAATTTCATTGGTTACTCTTGCTCCGGGTATTTCTTCGGTATCGCAGAAATTTAACGATTTGGGATTACCGGCAGGCCATTCCAGTTTTATCGTTTCATCTTTTGATGAAACGGAGCGCAACCGAAGGATCATTGTTTTATTTTCGACAGTAGATTTTAAAATGGAAACCGTTATCGCCGGAGAACCATTTACCGAAACTAGCGGCTTTGAAATCGCATTGTTGTTGGCGGCAAGGGCTACTAATGGCTGGGCCTGTTCGATCCCAAACCGGTTAACGTTTGCTGCATCGTAGGCTCCGTGTGGCAAGATGCGGTACCGAAAGGTTACCGGTCCCTCCTGCGTTAATGGAAAGTTGGTAAACCAATGGTTGTTCATTACCCATGAATATACTGTGGGACTAGGGTCAAGCTTTTTGATCCATGGTTTTCTTTCTCCTCCCCAATCACCGGTCAGGTTGGCAGTCATCGCACCACTCTCGAACAAGGGGGCATCCAGCGAACACCATGTAATGCCGTCTTTGTCGTTTGAGATATCGAGCCAACGCTGAACGGTAAGCCAGTTCCGGTTTGCGGCAGGCCACTGATCCTTTTCTACTTCCATAATCCCCCAGGGGATATCAACCCTGATGGTGGCATTGGGAATATCGAACCCAAACCCAAAATGAATACCATCTTTGGCAATTAACGGCAGCTTATCTACTGTATTTGAAATTTCAACCCATTGCACCCCTTCGACCAACCTGACAGACCGTGAGACGGAACGGCATCCCCTTGCTTTGGAGTCGATACGTAATTCAACAATTAGCGGACCGTTTTCGGTTGATGTAATCACTTGCATTGAATCGGCGTAGGCATTATCATTGTCGCCAGCCATCCACCGGAAGGCATTCAAACCACCGTTTACTTTGCCGTCAACCATATTGCGTCCCGATACTCGATTGGTGAGCCTGGTAATATTGCCGGTCAAAGGATCAACAGAAACGGTCAAATATTTATTTTCCAGCGTAGTCCCATTCAATTTACACCCATCGGTAAGAGTACTATTTCCTTTTACAACCCGGTAATGACGGGAACTGAACGCTGGAACATCCGATGCCAGAAAAGCCAGCTCGCCCGTTGAAAGTCTTTGAGAAAGAACTTCTTTGCCTTCGTCATCGGTTACCCGATCTCCGGGCATACTTTCTGATCTGGCAAGAGTTACCAGTCCGTCGTGTGACCACGATTGTGTATTGAACACAACCACCCCACCATTCGAAGGACCTTCAACGGGTCCAAGAGCCCCTGACGACTTATCTGTTGCAGGAGCCAGTGCTTCATCCAGTAAAGTTTGAGTACGGTCCTCTGCTTCGCGGAAATACGATTGCTTGACTTTCCAGATTGCATCCTGGAAATATGGTTCCGATGGATTTTCAGCACAAAAGGTGTGTTCAGATCCAAGAGCAATGTAACGCCAAGCCTCATCAAAACTAGTCCGTGGCATTGGTGTGCCAGGATGAAGCATGGTCCAGAGTGTTTCTGCCTGAATCAGCCGCTCTTTTACATTCCGGTTAATTGCAGTGAGCCGGGCTGCTGTACCTAAACCATCTGTCCAGTATTCGGAATAATCACCTTTAACTATTGGAAGTTTATCGCCGTAATTCTCGTCTATCATTTTCATAATATCTGTACCTCCTGCTATTTCAAGGCGCGGAAAGGCATACTCCTCGTTCCATTTTTTAACTGCATCTGAGAGGTCGGCATCGATCAGGGAGTTGTCCCACAGCGACCATGAAACCACATAAAAATCATACGGATAGTCAGGGTGCTCGCGCTTCAATAATGCCTCCAGAAAATTCACATTGGCACTGTCTGTTTTAATGATGGGCGGAATTTTGGTTACATTACGCTGCCCGAACCAGGGTCTGCCGGTTTCCTTCCCTTTGTTCATACTGCCGCTATTTCCGTAAACGCCTGGCTGAAAAAAAAGCACTTTAGATTTACCATCAGGGCCGATCCACCAAAATGGTTTTTCATCGATGCTATGACTATTCCCGCCACGTACGTAGTTTGGCCACGACATGATATATCGGATACCTTGTTGGGCCATTACAGGAACTAGACCCCACGACATACCTGGAATATCCATTTGCTGCAATGTCTTAATTGGTACGCCAGTGAGCTTTTGTATCTCCCGGCTGAAACGAAAAACCTGAAACATTTCTTCATCGTTGCAAACGCTGGTATTTAGGTTCAGATAGCTGGCATCCAGACATAAATACCCTTTCTTAACAGCATCGATTACCTTTTCCTGTTGCTTGGGAGTTGCACTTTGCCAATATCTTTCCAAAGGCCACATGACTTCCGGATTCCACTTGTATTTTGAGCCATCCTGATAGTTTTTGGTCGCTTCGCCAAGCTTTATACCTTCATCGATATTTCGTTTGTGCAGAAATTCAACATTTTCCTGGGTGTTTGAGTAGCCAATATCCACATGAGAATGGGAATAGATGTAAACTTTCCAATGGCGCAGAGTGGGAACTGCAATGTCTTTTTTAATTGTGCCGGAGCCATGCTTTAAGATCAGTCTAACCTGTGCGTCCTGTTTGACGCCTATGTATTCGGGCAGCAGAATGGTGCACGATGAACGGCCTTCAGCCAGGGAAGCCACTTCTGTGGTTTCCATAAATCCTTTGCCCCTAATCTCAATCAGTGCATTCCCGAAAAGTTTTTCTCCGGTAAAATTGACCATAACTTCCCGTCCGGGCTTGCCATCAGACCTGTAACGATAAAAGGGGGAAATGGTGCACGTAATATCACCCGAAAAAATTCCTTGACTGTTCAAGTGGAAATTTAACTTTCTATTTTCACATGAAGCATGAAGGCTTACAAGTAACCATATAATAAGATTGATTTTTCTCATCTGTGTTTAGTTTCTTTTAGTTGTCATGCTGAATCCTTTATATTATGCTGAAAAAAAAATGATGTTGTATTTTTTTCATTGCTTCAATGGGCTTTATAGATTAGTGGCTGTTTTTTTAACCTCAACATATCCTGAATTTTCCGGGAAGAGTCTAAGAAACAATGTTCCTCAAAGTCAAGCGCCTGTTCATAATTAGAAAAATCATTGGGGGTATCTCATTGTTTGCTATTTATTCCGAAGAAAATAATTTTCGCCTCAGCCTTATCAAATGAAACCTTGATAACTGCATATCCATCTTTGTCGAATGTCAGATCAACACCCTTGGTTGACCAGTATTTCTGATTGGGTTTACTTTTGGAGACATATTCGTAGCTTCCCCTGTGGCTAGAAAACACTACCATTGCTCCATTCCCATTCTCCTTGTTAATCTTTTCATATACTTCAGGACTTCCGCCTACCGCCCCATCGCGAATAATTGTTGCTTTGGTAATATCATCGCGAATCTGTTTGTAATAGGCCAATGATTCATGAAAGAAGCCAACACCTTCCGGAGATATTTTCAGCAAATCGCCCCAGATTCCATTTTGGCCTAGAATTAATGATCCAACTGCAATTGACTGATTTTCATACGGATCATCAGGCAAATAATGGGTCAGGAATAAAACCGAAGGAATCCATTTATCGAAAGTGAGCGGAGTGCGGCAAATCCAGCTCCGGGCAGCTCCGGGGTAAAAGAAAATGTTCCAGTTGTCTTTGTCCGGATTAATCGGAACATCATAATTTTGGTAATACGGGCCATTGTTGATCAGGAAATATTTTCCTGAAGCCAGAAATCCCAAACCCACCGATCTTCCTCCTTCGGTAATATCGAAATCGACTATGGCATCGGGATAAACGGAACAGAGCTTGTCAACCACATAATTCATTGACCGGCCCAGCTCGAAGGCATAGCAATCAGAGCGTTCC
>JACMKG010000111.1 GCA_014380255.1 Prolixibacteraceae bacterium
CAGCCTGAATATGCCCACAAAGGGGTCGTATCGGCAGAAGATGAATTCTGATTTAGTGGCAACGTATAAGATGGCCAGTCCCAGATACAGGTATGGGATCAGGCCCAAAACCTTCATGATCCACTTGGGCAATTCGATGGGTTTGATAGCCACAATGTCCTGGATAGCCCCCAGGGGGCATACACCGCCACAGAATACACGGCCAAAGAATAATGCAAAGGCTAAGGGAAGCAGAAAAAACAACAAGGCTGTAAGGGGTATGGCATAGGTTGGATCGACTATTCCAAGAGCCACATTCTGTATTGCGCCAATGGAGCAGATACAACCTTCACGGTAAAAGCCAAAATAAAGTAGCGAGAAGACCGATACCCAAAACACGCCTTTGCGCGATCTTTTCTTCAGCAATAACCACGTGGTTAGTGATAGGGCCACAAATAATACAATGACATCCATGTATTCCAAAAGGAACATACGGGCGCCGGGAGTGGTCGTTGAGGGCTGGGTATACCCAGAATCAAATTCAGGCTTTGGAAACCGCTGCTTGGCATCAGCTCCAAAGGATTGGATTGCTCCGAAAAGCAAAATTGAAATCAATAAGAAATATTGTTTAAGCTGTTTCATCATTTTTATATCCTATTCTTTTGCGCTTTTGTTGCTCCGTTTCCTGACTATCCTTTTGCAATAAGAAATTTATGGCATCATAGACGTCTTTAAATTGTTTGTCATACCTATTTTCGAGTTCAAGCAATTTTTCAGTTAAATCTTTATGGGTCAAAGCATATTGTCTCATAAAAACAAAGGCACGCATAATGGCAATATTTACGGCAATAGCCTTGTCCGAATTTAAGATTCCGCTCAGCATAGCTAAACCCTGTTCAGAAAAAGCATAGGGTAAATATCTTGTTCCTCCTCTTCCTTTTGAGGTTTCAATTTGCAACCTCAAACTTTTCCATTCAGGATCAGTAAGCTGAAACATAAAATCAGGAGGAAACCGGTTTATATTGCGCTTAACAGCAAGGTTCAAGTTTTTTGTTTCAACCTCATACAATTCGGCAAGGTCAAAATCCAGCATGATCTTTTGCCCTCTTATTTCGTAGATCTTTGTTTGAATCTTCTCAATCTGCATATCGATCAATTAATTTAACTTTGATTCTTAATCCATCTGGGGCCTTTTACCCTTGCTTCTCTTTGCCCTTTTTTGCACCGCCTTTTGTGAAATCACCTTTGATCAGGTAAGGCGTGCTTGCCGGCACACGCTGAAATGCATCAGCAGGGCAAACCCTTGCGATGGCACAGTCGTTGCAATTCTTACAGATGTCGTGGCGAACCTGCAGATGCAGCGATCCGTTTCCAAAAGAAGTACATCCGGCGACACATTTGGCACAACCGATACACAGGTCTTCTTCGATCACATATTCATAATACGGGTCTTCGATATACTTACGCTTGATGGCCGCAGTGGGGCAAAGCTGATTCTCGGCAGCCGTCGTTCTGGCATTAGCATCAGGTTTCAGGTATCCCCCGCAAAGGTCGCAATAGCCGCATAAATCGTATGCATGAACGCATTTTACTGCCGAAGGGGTTACCACACACTCATCGGCACATCGACCACACTGAACACATTTAAAGGGGTCGAGCTGCCATACCAGGTCATCCGAAGAAGACTTCAGGAGTGAAATACCGGCGATGCCACCCAACGAAACGGCCAGTGCCATTTGCATTCCACTACGGATAAACCGTCGCCGTTCAATGCTTTTAGGCTCCTTGTTAGCGCTCATTGTCTTTATATTTTTTGGCCTGATCCAATGAACAGGCTGTCAATTTCTGACAGTTATTACAAAACTTATTATCGGCACAGCCACTCATCTCCACCCTGTCATGGGCCACCAGATAGGCTGATCCGCCAATCATGGCAGAGAGAAAAGTAAGCTGGCCAGCTTTTCTTAGAAAGTCTCTTCTAGTTGTTTCCATCTTTTTTCCTTTCAAAAATGCGTACCTGTTTACGTTCAAAATCCAGGGCTACCACCCTTTGTTCCGCATCAATGGCTATATCGGGAGCCACAGAGCTGTCGTCATTAAACATTTCAGGAGAGGCAACCACGCCCAAAAATTCGCCGTGCTGGCCGTAAAGCTTGATACGTGGCATTCCCTTTTCGCTTGTGATGAATGAATTATCAGCCATAATAGCCATATGAGCCGGATTGCAGCATCCGCTGAATCCTTCAATCTTAAAGCTGGTAAGGCCCCAGGTAGTTCGCATAGAACCGTCCGCATTGTAATTTTCAAAAGTGTGCCTGCCAGGGTTTACCGCCCACAGATACTTATTATCATCCAGTGCAAGATCAAAATAAGGGCTGGGGATAACATACCCGGGTACGCCTTTCTGGGTGTCTTCCTCCCCTATTTTGGACATCACCTGCCCGTTGGTATTGCACTGGTAAACGACACGGTTACCCGCATCGGCCACGTAAACTGTTTCACCGGATACGGCCAGAGAAGTGATTACCGAGCGATCGCCAAACGAGTTCCAGCGCTTGAGCAAGGTACCGCCCTGATCGAATAAAGCCACCGAATGAGGAGTACCTATCCATATTTCATTGTGGGCATCCACCGTCACACAGTTGGCCGTATCGGGAAGCTGCTTTCTTAACAACTCTTTGCCCATGTAGTCATACTTCAATAATTGCCCATCGCCTACCACAATGATCTGATCTCCGGCAACAGCAACTCCTCTAGGATCGTCTGCATTGACTGCAAAGGTCTGTATCTCGTTGAAAAGGATAGCTGTTGAATCCACTTTACGGAACTCAGAAACATCGTATTTATAGGGGTTTGCTATATTCTTACCTGCCTTCTTCCCGATAAAATCCTTGCCTATTACCAGCACAATGGCAAGAGCCAGAACAACCAATGCGATATTGACCAATTTACGGTTCATAGTTTATTGACTTACATTCACACAATACATAGTATTTGCATCACGCAACAGCAGGCGTCCATCCACAAGAGCCATAGGCGCCCAGGCATCGTGACCGTCGAATAGCTTTTTCTGGGCTATCTGCACGTATTTCTTACTGTCAGGTTTAATCATCGTCAGCGTACCGTCGTCGCTCAGGAGGAACATTTTATTATCCGCAATCAGAAAAGGGCCGAGGCCAAAACGGCCATCCTTGCCTGATGTCCAGACAATCTTGGTTACATCGTCCGGACTTACGCAAACGAGCTGATTGCGTAACGGGCCGGCATCCTTGGGTTGAATTCCATACATCATACCATCCCAGAGTACGGGCGTCTGTTGTTCACAGGCCATGCCATCCTTGGGAGCAAATTCTTTCAATACATCCACTTTATATTCAGCCCCTGAAGGGGAAACTTTGATCATCATACTTCCGGCGCCATACCCAGCTGTCAGGAACACTTTGCCATCAGGAAAACAAACCGGTGCAGGAGCTACCACGGCATGATTCCAGGCTGTTGACTGCCACAATATCTTGCCTTCATCTTCTCCTTCAGCCGATACTCCCACTACACCGCCTACAGCGCTGTATACATACATCTTTTTCCCGTTGAAAGTCCAGGGCATCACCGAAGAGTGAGACATCTTCAGGTTGGCTGGGTTGGGAGTTTCCCACAGTACCTTACCGGTAGCCATATCCACGGCTATCAACAAGGCAGTTCCTCCGGGAGCCAAAATGGCTTTGTTGTTATCGATCAATGGGCACTGTCCTGTGAACCATAGAGGCACTTCAGCCTTGTATTGCTGCACCATATCAACTCCCCACAAAAAATCGCCTGATTCGCGTTTAACTGCCATCACATGGCACCTTGGACCAATGGTAAGTACGTAATCAGGTGTAACGGCAGGGACTGTACGCGACATTCCGTGATTACGCTTTAAGCTGACATTGTATGACCTGCGCCACAGTTCTTTCCCGTCTTCCAGGGAAAAACAACGCAAGGCATCCTCACGTTTGGTTTCATCATAATCCATTACATACACTTTTCCTTCGTACACAGCAGGCCCGGCATGACCTTCACCCAGCCCGACAGACCAGAGTATCTCGGGTTGGTTTCCCGACCAGCTGTCTTTAAGAGGCTGAGAGCCTTTTACGATGTTGTCCTTATCTGGGCCCCGGAACTGGGTCCATGAAGCTTTTGATGTGGAGACAGTGGTTCCGAAGAGCTCAAAATTGGCTCCAATAACCACCGCTTCGCCGACACTTGCAGAATCAGTGCCCCGATTATCCTCTCCCGGTATGCTTGCAGCAAACTGACTGGTTGGATCTATCAGCAGCCACCAGAAGAATAGCACCAGCGAAACAGCCGCGAGTGCCCAGAGTCCATATGTATATTTCTTCTCCACCTTATTTATTCAGGTTATAGATCATTAGATGCTGGCCATGACGAACCAGTAACTTGCCGTCATAGATGGCAGGGTGTGCCCAGTGAGGACCTTCACCCTGACTGACCTTAAATGAGCTGATCACATCAAACTTCTCAGGTGTCGGATTAACAAGTGCCAGGTTACCGGTCTTTTCTTCATAGCAATACAACAGCCCTTCAGCCGAGATGATGGATCCCTTGTTGAACCACTTGGTTTCATACATAATCTTGCCCGACTGCCAGTCGACACACATCCAGTTTCCGCCACCATTGCCAACCCAGTTAGAGCCATAGATGTAGTTGCCTACCTTTACAACTCCTCCGATGTGGTTATCAAAGTCAGCGTTGGACCATTTAAGTGAAACAGAACGACCATCATCAGCCAGGCTAAGCATCAGGGCCGGGTGATCGTATCCGCTGGTTAGAAAGATTTCATTGTTGGAATACAACGGGGTATTGGTATTGGCACCAACTCCCGATTGTCCTTGATGATGCTGAACAACGTGATAGGTCCATACTATTTCCCCATTGTCGATATTGATTCCCATTAGGTCATTGGCTGTCTGGGCCAGTAAAAGACGCAGGCCTGCCTTCTCGATGATCGAGGAAGAGGCATAAGCGCGTGTTCCACCAAGGCTTTTGGTCTTCCACAGAAGCTTGCCATCCGTCTTATTTAGGGCAACCACCGATGTTTCTTCACCCCCTGTTACATAGAATACCGCTTTATCAGAGATGGCAACCGATTCGGCAATACCCCATCTATGAGATTCACCTTTATATTGGGTGTTGGCATCCTCTGTCCATACCAGTTTTCCTGAAATGGCATCCACACAGCTCACCTGCCCCATACCACTTGCCAGGTAAATTCGGTTATTTTCAATGGTAGGCGTACAGCGTGTTTCAGGATACGTGCGTGACCAGGCATTGCCATAGGCCGTTTGCCATTTCTTCTGCCCTTTCAAATCATAGGCAGAAACAAAATCAAGGGTATCCTTTCTACCGGTTACAAATACGGTATTTTTATATATTACTGCGGAAGAATATCCAACTCCCACATCCGATAGTTCAAGCATAAGCTGAGGTCCCCCGGCAGGCCAGCTTTTAAGCAGGTTGCTGTCTGAGTAGATGCCTGAGCGCTGAGGACCGCGCCATTCAACAAGATCCTGCGAGAACAGGGTTCCCGAGAATAAAATGGCCAGTCCTATTAATGAGTTTTTGATCATTCTTTTTAGAAGTCTATATTAAGCTTTGATATTATAGACAAACAATACATCGCCATGGCGCAGGTACATCTTGCCGTTGGCAATAAATGGATGAGACCAGAAAGGGCCTGTACCACCGTTTAGTTTGAAGGAACTTACCACTTCAAAGCTGTCAGATTTAGGATTGATCAAACCTACTGTGCCTGATTTTTCTTCCATGGCGTAAAACATGCCGTCGGCATAGATCAGGGCTCCTTTGTTGATCCAGTCGCTTTCGTATTTCACTTCCCCGGTTTCCCAGTTCATACATACCCATTTGCCCTTGCTGTTGCTTTCCCAGTTAGAGCCGTAGATGTAACCATCCTTTTCGATAAGCCCATGGTGATGGTTATCCAATGTCATGTTGCTCCACTTTTCTGTAGCTGACTTTCCATCTTCACTCATCTGCACCATCACATTACGATAGTCGTAACCTTTGGAGATGAATATATCGCGTCCTTTGTAGGCAGGGGTATTGGCCCATATCAATCCAGGCTGATCCCATTTAGCCCCATCCCAGTATTTAAACGTCCATGCCACTTTACCCGTAGCAGGTTCAACGGCTACCAAGTGAGTACCTGTAGCGGCAAGAATGTATCTAAACTGCTGGTATTCATAGATAATCGGTGAAACATACGAACGAGGTCCGCCAACACTTTCACTCTGCCATAAAAGCTTTCCGGTCATCTTATCAAAAGCGACCACAGAGGTCTGGCTTCCACCAGGGGTACATATCACTTTATCGTCCACAATAAGGGGCGATTCAGAAACTCCCCAGATGTGCCATTCTGATTTATAATCCTTGTCAACATTCACTTTCCATTTGATGGAACCATCCGATACATTCATGCAAACCAGCTCTCCGGTTCCGCTTACCACATAAATACGATCCCCTTCAATGGTCGGGGTGCTGCGTGTTTCTGGGAATGATTTAACCCATGCACGTCCGTAAGGAACTTTCCACTTTAGGACGCCTTCGGGAGTAATACATGAAAGATAATCGAGCGTGTCAATCATACCGGTAGCAAACAGGTACTGATCTGTAGCTACAACGGATGAATATCCTTTTCCTATGCCTTCCACTTTTAGCAACAGTTCTGGACCTGCATCAGGCCATTTCTTCAGAAGTCCGGTATCGGTAAATTTACCATCACGTTGAGGACCACGCCATTGTACGGGTTGAGCAAATGCTATAACTGTGAACAGAAAAAGTGTAATTATAAAGGTTAATTGCTTCATATTGTGTGTAGTATATTATCCAATTCGTACTAATTTTATTCTCTATTGCGAAATTTTATAGGCGATCAGGGTGTTACCATGACGAACATACAAAATACCTTTGTCGATCACCGGGTGAGCCCAGTGCTGTTCAGAGCCAAGGGTTACCTTGGTTTTACTGATTACTTTAAAGGCAGCAGGATTGGCATCGGCTAAAAACAATTCTCCTTTTTCAGAATAACCAATCAACTTGTCGTTGGCTACAATGACAGCCCCTTTGCCCACTTCTGTGGATGAATATTTTTGTTCACCGGTCTTCCAGTCGATACACTGCCAGCTGCGGCCATTATCACCTGAACCATACATATAGCCATCCAGAAGCACAGCACCGCCCATACGGCTATCAAAGCTCTTGATATCCCATTCTTTTGTTACTGAACTTCCATCAGCGCTCAGTTTAAGCTTTTCACCACCCTGACCGTAACCGCTGAATACGAACAGACCTCCGTCATGATAAATAGGCGTATTGGGATGAACAGCCCACTGGTTGGGATGTGCAAAGTTCCAGAGCATCTTACCGGTAGCATCATCGATGCCAATCACATTGCCGGCAGTATGGGTAACCAATAACTGGGAGGCAGGTAATTTAACTAGCAAAGGAGTGCAATAAGCCGATAATTCACCCATTCCATTGCTGTTCCAAATCGTCTCCCCGGTCATACGGTTAAGGGCCATCACGTTGTTGGTCTTGCCGCCAGGGGTGCAGAATAGTCTATCCCCATCCAAAAGAATTGATTCAGTGAACCCCCAGGTAATATTGCTTCCATCCGTTTGAGTCAGGAAATCTTTCTCCCACACCGGCTTGCCGGTGGTAAGATTAAGGCAGGTTAATTTTCCATGACCAGTCAACAAATAGGCCAAATCACCAGCTATGGTTGGCGTAGAGCGTGTTCCAGGGAAACTGGCATCAAACTCTTTTCCGTAATTGAATTGCTGAAGTATTTTACCATTCTGGTCAAGGACAAACAGAGTCGATTGTCCATCAACCATTCCATTGATATAAATTTTATCGTTTGCTAAGGCAGGAGAAGAGAATCCCGGTCCGATGCCATCGGCTGACCATAACATCTGTGGGCCATCTGCAGGCCAGGCTGTTAAAAGCTTATCTACAGAATAGATTCCTGAAGAGTTTTTACCACGCCATTGGGTTGCTTCCTGGGCTTTTGAAACAACCAACGAGCAAAC
>JACMKG010000112.1 GCA_014380255.1 Prolixibacteraceae bacterium
AACGGCTATACCATGGGCGACCCGGACAACAATAACCTTCCGGATGAAATGGCTGATGGTAATTTTATCTATTATAATTCAAAGTCTACTACCTTGGTTGACCCCAGCATTAAACCTGAGCTTAAAAATTCAATGGAAGCTGGATTGGATGTACGCTTATTCAACAATCGTATTGGAATCGACTTTTCTATTTATGATGAGACCGTTGACAACCAGATTGGAACAATTCCAATTCCTTCTGAATCAGGATATTCTTCTTTGATTTCAAACATTGGTTCAATTACCAATAAAGGTATTGAACTTTCAGTTCGTCTGGTGCCTGTGAAAACACGCAGTTTTGAATGGGAAACTACCTTCAACTACTGGGACAATACCACCATGATTTCCAATCTTCGTCCTGAAGTGGGAGAATACAAAACCCTTGGTGGAGATATTTCATACGGAAACTTCCGGGTGGGTTCTGTCGCTTACGAAGATGGCGAATATGGAATCCTGATGTCTGACAGCAAACCACTGGAATGGAACAATGAAGCAGATCCAAACGATCCACGCAACGGAATGAAAGTGCTTACCTGGGTTGATACCCGCCGTGGGGCCCGCTTAACAAGAAGCAACAAAGTTCAGGAAGTAGGCAAGATCCAGCCAGACTTCGAAGGATCATGGAACAACCAGGTGACATTCAAAAACCTGTCACTGTCGGTATTGCTGGATGCCCGTTTTGGGGGTCATATCGCTTCTTACTCCAACAGGTATGGAACGGCTTACGGATACCTTGAAACTTCGCTCAAAGGCAGGGATGCCGAGCACGGAGGAGTTACATGGACTACCAACTACGCAGACTCTAAAGGACAGACTTATGTGGACGGAATTATCCCAGAAGGGGTATTTGCTGCCGGACAAAAAGCCACTTCTCCCGGTGGACAAACTGTGGACCTGGGCGGTTTAACCTATAAGGAAGCCATGGACAAAGGATTTATTGAACCCACTCATGCCAGTTATTATACATACCAAAGCAATTCATGGGGTGCCGGTGTAGTGAACGACGACTGGTTCAGCGAAGTCAATTACATCGCCCTTCGTAATATTTCATTGAGCTACAGCCTGCCTATATCAATGGCCAGAAAGATAAAAGCCAGTTCAATGTCAGTAGGTATCAATGCAAGAAACCTTGGTTATTTGTATAACTCACTTCCTAATAACCTGAATCCTGAAAGCTTCAGGGGAACATCAAGTACAGAATCATTCCGTGAACGTTCTTTCAGTCCGTACACTGCTTCTTATACAATGACTTTATCTGTAGGTTTTTAATATCTTAATAATTAGCAAACATGAAAAATACACATAAAATAATTCTTTCATTAGCATTACTGGTGGCTGGTGGCTGCGAAAAAGAAAAATTTGCCGAATTGAATTCCAATCCGTCAACCATTTCAACGCCTGACCTTCGGTTTTCGGTAGCTACGGCTATTGATCAAATGTATTCAAATGATTATACCACTTGGTTTTATAACAATTTCCAGTATATCTATCCCTGGAGCCAGGTAACATCCAAACAAGGCGGAAACAATTCTGATTTTGTGGATATGGGCCCTTCTGCAAGCTTTGATATCTATTCTCGTTTGTTCACCCAAACATTGGATGTGAGAAATTATATCGACAAGATGGCTGAACCTGAAAAGTCGTCTTACCAGGCCATGAAAGCCATCACCTACGCTATTCAGATTTTACCAGCTATCCATAACACCGACAATTTCGGATCTTTGGTATATACAGAAGCAGGTCTGGCTCCTTATACGAATCCACCATTGTTAACCCCTGCAATCGACAATCAGAGCAAACTGTTCACCACCTGGCTGAAAGAGCTTGATGATGCCATTGCCATTTTAACAACGGCTACCAATCAGGTTACAATGGGTTCGCAGGATGCCATTTACAAGGGTGATTATTCGAAATGGGCTAAATTCTGTAATTTGCTCAAATTAAAAATAGCTGCCCGTCTGGTAAACCAGGATCGTGCCTTAGCAATTAAAATCGCTTCTGAAGTGGCTTCTTCCAAGGCCGGTTATATGGATTCAATGGATGATGACTTTATTTATCAGAAAGGCGTGAAATACTATGGAACAGGTAACGGGATGTGGATCGGTTATGCCAGCAAGAACCTGGTTGACTTTATGGTTGCAAACAAAGATCCCCGCCTGCGCTTTGTTTTCGAAAAGAATGATTTCAATGCTGAAGTTGTTCAGGCATTCCTTGATGCAGGTAAAGCACTGCCCCCATACGTAGCCCAGTATGCAAATATTGATGCAAGTAAAAAGTTTACCGGATGGAAGAGCCCGGGAGAGCCTTGGGTTCGTTATCATGGAGCTCCTTTATCTCCTGATGCCAAACAAGATCCTGTAAATAACATCTATTTCAATCAATCAGAGCTAAATAGAATCTCAGTTGGTGATAAACAGAAATCCTATGCTTCAACATCCTTGTATTCTGAAAAGTTGGTACGTACAAGTTATAATTACACCTATCCAACAAAAGTCGGTGGACGTGTTATTGAATTAAAAGACAACGATCCGGGATTAAATGCAGTACTTGGAACTGCAGCCGAAACTAATTTATTCCTGGCAGAGTTTAAACTTCTGGGAGCAAACCTTCCGAAAAATGCTCAGGATTACTTTAATAAAGGGGTTGAATTATCTGTATCCAGAATGGATGCACTGGCTAAAAATAACCAGATGCCTTATTACAACAGCGATCCTGTGTATACCAATGCCACTGAGGCTGAAGCAGCTGCCACAAAACTTCGTGCTGGTGAAATTACTACCCTATTGGCCAGTCCCATTGCAAACCTTGCTACCGATGGACTTGAAAAAGTCTACATCCAGCAGTATATCAATTACATGAACACTCCGGGTGATGTTTGGACAACCGTTCGTCGTTCAGGAGTTCCAAAAGTGGGAAGTGCATATCTTGCATGGGAAAAATTCACTACATCAGGTGTTGAAATGACTATTCCACGCCGATTTGTAATTACCACTCCAGGTGCTGATGACATCAATTATGCCAATAAAATGGCTGCCATCACTGAACAGGGAATCACCCCTGCAGTATTGGATGCCATCAAGCTGAATACTGAAAGATTCTGGTTCGATAAGCAGAACCCTCAGTATGGAATGGGTCCAAAATAATAACATGAACTAAATTGCAATATCTGAGACCGTCTCTCCAATAAGGAGGCGGTCTCTTTTTTACCTGCCCGATGAACCGTGTCAGAAGAAAATCCTTCTCCTTGAGCGCATTCACCAGGAACAGATTCCTGTAAACTGGCAGGCAGGCTTACAGTCCATAAAAACAATGATAAAAACATTGTAATCTACAAATTATAATTTCTAACTTGCTGAATTAATAATCATTGAATTGGTCATGAATAAACTATTCTTTTTCATATTACTCCATGCTCTTGTGATCCAAGGCATTGCTGCCCCGAAGAAATTACCCGAGGCTGTTGAAGTTACCTTTCAGATGGTAGTCAACGGTAAGACCCGCCCTGATGGTGCGAAAACCAAACTGTTGTGTTCTCCCCTTGCTTCACGTTCGTGGACAGAGAATAATTCCAAAACACTGCTTCCAACTGTTGCCAAAGAAACTAGCTGCATCGATTTCAACGCTCAGAAAACATACCAGCTCGCCCGCTTTTCCGATGGAAAAACCATCCATACACCCCTTGCGTTTTCTGAATACCCGGTTCTGACAGAAACCAATGAAACAGCCCTTATCCAAGGCTATAAATGCCACAAGCTTACCACTTCTCTTCGTTCAAATGCCATTGAGATCTGGTACACGACCGAATTGGGAGTAAAAGGAACTCCTGCTATGGCCTACGGGATACCCGATGGCCTGGTTTTGAAGATTGTAAGAAATGGCAACTACGAGATTTTAGCTTCGGAAGTAAAACTTCTGAAAAAGAATACCGAATCAATCATCCCTGCTGAATTAGGCGAAAGCATGGACGCCTCGCTTTACAAACACCGGATTACCGAAAACCTGATTACTACAGTCAATGTATTTTCCAACGAACAAATCAGCTTTGGTAATGAAATCATCAATCCTTCAGACACAGAATCAGAAAAAACATTCAAATATTCTTCGGGAACCGTTATTCTTAAAAAAGTAAAGCTTCCTAAAGTTGCTGACGATACCCAGTTATTTGTCGAGTTATACCAGCATTCGGCAGGCGATGCTTACGACCGCACCGGCTCCGTATTCATGATACCACAGGACAAAGAGCGCTCTTTCCTGGAAGGGCTAAGAAACGGAACAGCCAGCCTGCCTTCCTTTAAAGCCAGAAATGAGAAATCGTACCAGGGCGTAGTTGCAACCGGGAACTTCACCCCGCTGGTTGAGATCATGCGCTTTTTTACCTCATTTGGCATCGGCCAGTTCAACGATAAAGTGAGCGTTTATGGCCAGCAATGGGAAGATTCGACCCTGTATAAGCAAGATGTTACCGAGTTACTTCCCCTGTTACAGGGAGAGTGCTGGATCGGGGTATTTATCGGCAATTATGACAAGGGCGGTCACCGGGCAAGCCTGAAGTTAAAGTATTACCCGGGGAGCATGGAAGTAACAGAAAAACCTGCCAGGAAATACTGGGTGGCACCACTTTTCAATACCCTGAATGTAATGGAAATGTCGGGGCAGGAATATGGGACCATGTTTGAAAATGACTCGCTTCAGGTGGAGGTTACCATCCCCGAAGGAGTCAAAAACATCCAGATGCGCTACATTACAACCGGTCATGGTGGCTGGGGCGGAGGCGATGAATTCAACCAGAAAATGAATACCATTCTGCTGGATGGAAATACCCTGTTTCAGTTTACCCCCTGGAGAACCGACTGTGCCACCTACCGCCAATACAATCCGGCCTCTGGAAATTTCTGGAATGGAGTCACTTCAAGCGATTACAGCCGCTCAGGATGGTGCCCCGGAACGTTGACCAACCCGGTGTTTTTCCCCATTACCACGATCACACCGGGAAAACATAAAATTTCGGTATCCATTCCCCTGGGCAAAAATGAAGGGGGCAGCTTTAGTGCCTGGAACGTTTCAGGAATCCTGCTGGGCGAATATGAATAACCATGATCAGTAATTATCTATTTTTACATTCCCGGATGCAAATGACCGGGATTACAAATTTAAACACTATGGCAACAAAATTTATATCCATCTTTCTGATTTCCATTCTTCTCCTGTCATGTGCTGAAAACCCTGCCTTGATTCAAAACAAGGAAAGGATGAACGATATACAGCGGATGTTGCAGGTTCAAAAAGAGCTTACCTCCAAGAGCCAGATACCCCTCTGGGATATTTTCAACCAGCCCCTTTCGTTGGATGAGAAGCAAGCCATGGAATTTTTATATGCCTACATGCCCCTGAGCGACCTGGCTGACTATCAACCCGATTTCTTTCTGAAAAACACCCAATACAGCCTGAAGGCCCGGCAGGAAATGCCCTGGGGTAAAAACATCCCCGAAGAAGAATTCCTTCATTTTGTGCTGCCTTTGCGGGTGAACAATGAAAACCTGGACAACTTCCGCGAAGTGATGTATCCTGAAATCAAGGAGCGTATCAAAGGCCTGGGCATGAAAGAAGCGGCCCTGGAAATCAACCATTGGTGCCACGAGAAAGTAAATTACCGCGGAACAGATTCACGCACCAGCGCACCGCTGAGTACTGTAAAAAAGACCTTCGGCCGATGTGGCGAAGAATCAACCTTCACGGTTACAGCCCTGCGTACTGCCGGAATTCCTGCCCGACAAGTATATACCCCACGCTGGGCACACTCGGATGACAACCATGCCTGGGTAGAAGTCTGGATTGATGGCCAGTGGTCATACATGGGAGCCTGTGAACCGGATGTTGACCTGAACATTGGTTGGTTCAGTGAACCTGCCCGCCGAACCATGCTGGTCCATACGCGCGCTTATGGCCGTTACTTTGGAAAGGACGATGTGGTAAAGGCCACTGACCGCTTTTCGGAACTGAACCTGACGTCCAATTACGCGACAGTTAAAAAAGTGGCCGTAGTGGTAAAAAATGAAGACGGAACACCTGCTGACAGTGCAAAAGTAGAATTCCAGTTGTATAACTATGCCGAATATTACCCCATAGCTACCGGTTATGCCAATTCCAATGGCTTAACATCGTTAAGTACAGGAATGGGCGACCTAATCGTATGGGCCTCTAAAAACGGCCGATTTGCCTATCAAAAGCTTTCTGTCCCTGAATCAGATACCCTGACACTGGTGCTCTCGCAGTCGGTTCCTCAAAACAAAAGTGAATCCTTTGACCTGGTACCTCCACATGCCACCAAAGTAGAACTGAGCGTCACCCCGGAAGCCCGCAAAGAAAATGACCGCCGTCTGGCCCAGGAAGATTCGATCCGCAATGCCACCATGGCCACTTTCAAGGATTCACTTTGGATAGCCTCTTTTGCCCAGAAAACCAATCTCCCGGTTGATACCATCGCCCGTTTCATCAAGCTAAGCTATGGCAACTGGGATCAGATATCGGCTTACCTGGAGAAAAATGCGCCTACCCACCGGAACCTTCTGCTCGAGATGGCCATCCAGATCTCGGACAAGGATTTCAGTGATGCGCCCGAATCCATTCTTACCGATCACCTGGTACAAACCGCTCAATCAGGAGTACAGAAATTCACTCCAGATAAAGAACTGTTTACCCGTTACGTGCTCGCACCCCGCATGGCGCTCGAAAATTTGAGCCAGTGGAGAAGTTTCCTGAACCAGGCTTTTGACCAGGAAATGACTCAATCGGTTAGAAACGATGTTTCTGTTCTGACCAACTGGATCAAAGAAAACATTCGCATCCATTCGGTGGCCAATTTGCATTCACGTGCGCCCTTATCGCCTATTGGGGTGTACAATCTCAGGGTAGCTGATCCCGATTCAAGAGATCTTTTCTTTGTGGCTTGCTGCCGCACTTTTGGAATCCCTGCGCGCTTGAATCCTGAAACCCAAGTTCCGGAATACCATCAAAACGGCCAGTGGCTGCGTGCCGGTTTCGATGCTGCCCAAGTTACACAACCTGAAAAAGGATTGCTTAAGCTGACCGATCAAAACAATCCTATAGCACCGCAGTATTACCTTCACTACACCATCGGGTTCTTGAAAGACGGATTTTATCACACCCTTGAATTTCCGGAAGGGAGCGATCTTACCAAGGAGAAAAAACCTATTGAATTGGAAGTGGGCCAGTATTCCATTATCACGGGAAGCCGCCAGGAAGATGGGTCGGTACTAAGCCAGCTGTCGTTTTTCACCATCGAAAAAGGTAAACTTACCAACGTTCCCGTTGAGCTTCGCAAACAGACCAAGGAATTGAAACCCAGTGGTAAACTGAATCTGAATGAGCTCAGTTTAATCAAAACGAGCGATCACAAAACAGTCAGCCTTTCAACGCTGACAGCCGGAAATTACTCCGTGCTGGTGTTGCTTGATCCTGACAAGGAGCCCTCCAAACATATCCTGAATGATTTAGGCCCTTACGTGGATCATTTCAACAAGTGGGGCGGACAATTTATCTTTGCCATGCCCAGTGAAAAAGCAGGGCAGTCGGGTGTGCTGAAAACCTATCAGCTTCCTCAAAAGATGGAAAGCGGCATAGACCCCGACGACCAGATCCTGAAAGCCATTTCTGCCATTTACGGTCCCGCACTCAAAGATAAATTACCCCTTGTGCTGTTTTGCGACAGAGGTGGAAACATCTACCTGTTTTCATCAGGCTATAAAATCGGCATGGGCGAACAACTGCTGAAAGTAATTTCAACGGTTGAAGCCAACCAGAAAATGGCCGAAATGCAATGCACGATCATTAAATAGCTTAATTCAACTATTCAGGATCTTAGCTTCCATGCTATATACTTAGGTCTACTAAGTAATATGAAACCTTTATTGTCGTATTTTTTGAATAGTTATTCTTTGAAATTTTAAACCCATGGCTACAGCTGATTAAGAAAACCTTATTTTTTGCCATAACCTTCGTAGCCTGGAAGAATCCCCCTGAACCAACCTTATCAACCTTATCTTAAAACGTTGGATTTGATAAGGTTGATAAGGTTGG
>JACMKG010000113.1 GCA_014380255.1 Prolixibacteraceae bacterium
CCCGGAAGAGACCTTCTTTTTTGTGAAGCGTTCACACGGAGCATTCAACGTCCTTTTCTATGCCAATATAGTGATCAACTGGTTTATACCCTTCCTGCTGCTGATGCCCCGCATGACTTCCCGAAGCAGGGTATTCCTGCTTCCCGTAATAGTGGTTCTGATCATTGGCCAGTATACCGAGTTGTATTATTATATCTTCCCCGCTGTGATTCATGAAGCCAAGTTTGGACTGCTTGAAATAGGCACTTTCATGGGCTTTTTAGGCCTTTTTGCACTGGTGGTTACCAACACCCTATCCAAGGCCAGTTTAGTGCCCAGGAATCATCCTTATTTGGAAGAAAGCATCTACCATCAATTCTAAGGAGAACGAATTAGGCGACGAGGGCAGGATGGTTAAAAGAATGTTGAATGGTTAATGTTGGATGGTTGAAAAGAATGGTGAATGGTGAATGTTAAATTTTGAATGTTGGATGGTTAAATGGTTGAATGATCAAAGCAGGATCATTAATCAATGGATGGATGCGAGAGCATGCAGTAGCCCGTAAGGCCACGATACATCGTGGCCACAGAATATGAAAAAAAATAAGAAATAAGGAAGTAGAAAGCCTAGACTATCAATTGAATGGGTGACTGTTGGAAAAGAGCAGAAATTGTAAATTGTGGCGTATAGGTCAAAAAGTGTGCTGTTTTTGAGAACCTATGTCCAAGAGGTCAAAAAGTGTGCTGTTCTTTTGATGGTTTTTTTGTATGTTTAATTTTATGTTTTATCATTGCACTGCACCTTAAACAGAAGCATGGCTCTGCTGGAGAGCAACCTTGCAAGGGATACATGTGTGACGACAAAAGGTCAGGATCAGGGGTGGTTATTTCCACCTCTTTTTTTTGACATTTTAGAGTCTTTATGCCTTCAAAAACTCATTTATAAACCGCTTGCGGTTATCTTTTGAGAGCCCATTGTGATTTAGCAATTTCTTTTTCAAATCAGTAAAAGATCCTTCCAGTTTATTATTCGTGTTAGGTATCTGTAAGTCAGGATAATCATACCAGACGAAAAGGTATGGCAGATTTCTTTTGATGCTAAAACAGGCGCTCCTAAGAGCCCTGTGGACATATCTTTTTTTGCCATTTACAGGATCTGTTTTCCTTTCCCTGAGAAAGATCTCCCATCTGCTATACCAGGAATCAAAAGCCTCTGTAAAGCTTTCCTTGTCGGTCCTGGTAAGCAACCTGGATATTTCTTTCAGTTCCTTGCCTGCCTCCAGTTTAGGATTGTTGGTTATGTACCGCCTGATAATTGCAACCTGATGGAACTGACACATCTGCACCTTGTGATGGCTAAATTGCTGAAACATACCTTTCAATCCATCACAAACTATTCCATCAACAAAATATCCCTTTGATTCCAAATACTCTACCCCTTCTTTATAATCCGCCAGACGTTCCTGCTTAAGGTATTTGATCCAGATAACAATTCCACTTTGCGCATCCATTATTACCAGCAAGCCCCAGCTTCTTCCCCAGTAAGTGGTATCCATCAATAATACCCCTTTCCCTGGTGCCCGGTTCAATACGTCTGACACTGCTACACTCTTTATTTTACGCTTTATGGTACTTTCACTTACACCAAAATCTGTGGCTAATTCCTTATAAGTTTGCTTTCCTCTTACATACAAATTCCAAAGATCAATAGAATTTAAGCGTTCACCACCTGTAAAACGTTTGCCACAAGCATGACATTTATAGAGCTGTACACCTTTTTTTAAACCATTTTTCTTGAGAATAGAGGAACTACAGTAAAAGCACTTTTTTTATTCATAACCTTTGATTTGCTGCAAAGCTAATGACAATAAGCATTCCCAAGGTTTTCAGCACACTTTTTGACCTATACGCCAATAAGAATAATACTTTTAAGGTGCAATTATGTAGTCAAGAATCTTTTAACGCTCTTCTGTCAAATGTGAAAGGCTTCATACTGATGATCCCGCAACGGTTTATGTCTGGGTGAAGTGGATTCAAAATGATATTGTATTCATCTGGAATGATGACAGATGGGACTTTTAACGCAAGGTGCTCTTTAGCTTTTAAGAATGAAGTTCCGTAATCGACAGTCTCATTAATAAATGGAAAACCATTCCATCCCTTTACAAATATCTTTTTAGGAACTTCCTGAATAACTATTGTTTCAGGTAATTCAATTTTAATCAAATAGAAACCCTCGGGTAGATTCTCAACACTTGCAACATGAACGATCTTTTCCCATGCTGCCAAAGATGCATGTTCAGAAGTGTAAATAACCAAGTTGCCTTTTTTATGCCATCTTCCCGGTCCATATAATCCACCCAGCCCATCCAGAGCTGCATGTTCCTTTTTGGCAATTCGGTAAACTATCATCAGGCAGAGAACCCGTATTCAATGGCATTCAATTCATCAAGCACAAGCTGTATTCCTGAAAATGTATCGAGATAAGAAGCTGGTTTTTCGCCACCCATTACAGCGTTCTCAGAATTAAGCCAATTGTGAAACTTCTCCTGGCTACCAAATAAGGCAGTTCCTTGTTTGAATAGCTTGGCAATATAGAGCGCTCTTTCTGAAGGTCCAGGGGCAATAAGTTGTGTAGGCTCTTTCTCCTGAATCGAACGAGTGGAAATCCTTAAATAGGAGCTAAGTTCTTTTAGTGTTAAGCCTGACTCACGGGCAATGGTCAAAAGCATTGACTTTTGAATGCCTTGTCTTGCTCCAATCAAAAAGTCTTTTTCTGAAATCTCTAGTGCTTTCATAGTAAAGAGAATTTATTCGCACAAATATACGAATAAATTCTCTTTTTTTCTCTGTACGATTATTTTGAGTTAGCGTGCACTATTCATTCTCAACTGGATATTACAAATAAAAAAGGTTTTCCATAAAGGTCGCCTTTAGGCCTCCAATTTAAAATAATAGACTAACAAGTTGCACAACGGGTAGAATAAAATGCACAATAGGTAAATGGAAGATGAATCGGGTCCGTTGGTTTCCTAACCGACGCTTGCAGGATCTTCATTCGAAGCAATGATTTTGGCAAAGCTACCGGTTCTTTTTAACGTCTTACTTTTTTCATCATTTCTGCCACTGCGACTGGAAGTCGCAGGACCCGACGCTGCATATGCAAGCCATTGATCGGGCTCGTTGGTTTCTTAACCGATGCTTGAGTCGCTTTCAGTCAAAGCAAGCATCTTTAAAAGCCTTTAAGCTCTTAGGTCTTTACGCAAAAAAGACGACCTTCCAGGAAGGCCGCCTTTCGTAATGAATAACCACATTCTTAATTCAAAGTATCTTTTTTAACGATTTACAATCAAATGGCCTTGGTATTGCTTGTTGCCTTCGGTTGCAACGACCAAATAGGTGCCCGGTGTAAGTGAATTCACCGATAAGGAGAAGCTAGGGCCTTTTTTGGTTTCCTTGCGCAACAACTTGCCGTAGTTGTCAAACAGGCTTACCTCCAGATCGCTGGAAGAATCAGAGCCCTCTAAGGTAACCTTGGCCTGGCTGTTTGTTGGATTAGGCACAATGATCAGTTTCCCTTTTTGAGGTGATGGGGCAGCTTGTGGCTGAGTGTTGCCTTCCAGTGCAAAATTGATTGGAATGGTATAGGAAACATCCACGGTTTCTCCTTTTTGCTTCCCCGGAGTCCATGTAGGTAGTGATTCAACCACCCGAAGGGCTTCATTATCCAGTGAAGGTGCAACACCACGGGCAATCTTGGCATTGACAACCTTGCCTGTTTTAGTGACTACAATACTTACATACACTTTTCCCTGGATGCCCTTTTGTTGGGCTTCAACCGGGTATTTTATATGGGCGGCAAGAAAATTGCGCAAAGCTTGCTCACCTCCAGGAAACTCTGGCATTTCTTCAACAATATATAATACCGGGTTTTCCGAATCGTTTGTTGCTTCGCTTTTCTTGGTCTCACCCTGAAGTACAAAATTGATAGGAACAGTATATTCAACATCTACATTCTCCCCGTTTTGTTTTCCCGGCTTCCATGGTGGCAATAATTCAACCACTCTAATAGCTTCCTTATCCAGTGAAGGATCAACTGCACGGGCTATTTTAGCATTACTAACTCTTCCGGTTTTTGTAACTACAAATGATACATAAACTTTGCCTTGTGCACCTTTTTGTTGTGCAGCCACAGGATATTTTACACTTGAAGCAATAAATTTGCGCAAGGCGAAATCGCCACCTGGGAACTCAGGCATTTCTTCCACCATGGTATAAACACCATCTTTCCTCTGTTTACTTGAATCGGGTTGTTCCTTCTTCTTAATAATTTCAATCACCCCGTTTTTGCCCTTATCCCCGTATTTGCTGGTGGCTGATGCATCTTTCAATACATTCATGGATTCAATTGTTTCAGGATCAATCTTGCTTACATCCTGATCTTCAGCAATTACGCCATCTATGACAATAAGAGGCGTAGCAGTCGCACCATTTGTATTGCGGATTTGTACCTTAGGAGTGGATTCATTTTTGATGCTTGTTACCTGAGAATTGGTTCCATAGCCAACAACAACGACTTCCTCCACACCAATTGGAGAGTTTTTGTCAGTTGCCTTTGAAGTGTTTCCATAGCCAACAACAACAACTTCCTCTACGCCAATATTTCCACGCTTCAGGCTGATGGCCATCTCTTTATCAAACTCAGGTGTTACTTTTTTGGATTGAAGTCCCACATAGGATATTACGATGGGAGAATCATCCGTCACCTGAAGTATAAAATTGCCATTATTATCGGTTATGGTTCCAATGGTTTTTCCGGATATAACGACACTGGCCCCGCTTAAGGGTGTGCCGTCTTCTTTAACAACTTTTCCTTTAATGGTTTTGGCATCCAGAACATTTGCACTTGAAAGATCTTCAGACTGTACATACTTGTATTCCGGATTGGCTCCGCTTAGGGGTGTGCCGTCTTCTTTAACAATATTTCCTTTAATGGTTTTGGCATCCTGAATAGTTGTCACTGAAAGATCTTCAGACTGTACATACTTGTATTCCGGAGCGGCGAAGGCATAGAAAACTATGGCCATAAGCGGCATAACCAATAATAGTTTTAGTTTTCGGATGGGTGAATTTATTGTATTTTTCATCATGTTGAATCTTTTTTTGTTGATTGAATAGTTGAATGAATTGGCAAGCGTTATCACTTGCCCGCCAAACAGTTGGTTTAGTAATGCTGCACGGTAAATAGCCGGGTTGGCAGAGCGCTGCAGCGCCTGTTCGTCAGCCAGGTATTCATGGTTTTGCCTGATGAACCGGCCATATAGCCAGCACAAGGGGTTCATCCACTGTAGGATGCAGAGTAGCTCGAACAGCAATAAATCGATCCAGTGCTGCTGCCTGACATGTTCCAGTTCATGGTTCACAATTTCGTTGGTCTCGGTCTCAGTGCTTGAAGGATTGACAAATACGAACGAAAAGAATGAAAATGAAGCGGGGTAGTCTGCCGTGCGGATCAACTTTGCTGAGCGGTAGGGGAGGATTTCAGATTTGCGGATAATGTTTATAACACCCAATGTCTGCCTGGTTAAACGAAACAGCAGGTATAGAACCCCTGCCAGGTAAAGGCCAAACAAGAGGATTTGCGTTGGAAAAGGTTCAGGTTCACTGACAACACCTGTCATTTGAAGGTCAGATACCTCGATTGCAGGAGTTACAGGAATCATGACCGTGTAATGCCAAGTAATAAGGGGGAAAATGATGGAAGCCAGTATCCCTGCGAGCAAGTAGAACCTGTTCAGGAGAAAATACCGTTCATTTCTAAGAAAAAGCAGATACACCAAGGTAAAACCTGTCAGCCATATGGCCGATTTGAACAGATATAAGGCAAATGCTTCCATCGTTGTAAGTTTTATTTATTCTTTCCCAATTCCTTTTTTGTTTCTTCCATCAATTGTTCCAGATCCTGAATGGTCAGATCCTTTTCGCGGGCAAAGAAAGAGGCCATGGCCGGAAACGAATTGTTGAAGTAGCTTTTCATCAGTCCAAAAAGCTGTGTTTTCGAATAATCTTCCTTCGTTACCAAAGGGTAATATACATGCACATTTCCATAGGTTTTATGGGCAACGAACTCTTTCTTTTCCAGAATCCGCAGTACGGTTGAGACAGTGTTACGCACCGGTTTGGGCTCGTCGAAGCGGTCGCGGATGTCTTTGACCAGTCCTTCGCCAATTTCCCATAAATGTTGCATTACCTGTTCTTCAGCTTTTGTGAGTTGCATATCAATACTTTTATTGCAATGTTTAGTTCAAAAATTATACCATAATTATTTATGGTTTAACTTACATAGAAAAAATAGTTGCCCTCTTGTCCTGGGCTATCCATTTTTCATTTCAGTCTTAATTTGTCAATCCTTCAGTACAAATATATGACTATAAAACTAGTCATGCAAATATTTTGGCAATTATTTGACTAAAAATATAGTCATTGTATGAAAAGAGTTAGCATCAGGCGTAAAAGGCAATGAATAACTGGATATGAAATTCCGGAAACTGTACTATTTTTGTGTAAATGAATTGGAATCTCTCCTATTGATTGATCATTCTTGGCCTGGATCCTGTTAAGGTTCCAGATTCCATGACCCCAAGCTCTATATTAACTCTATGTCAGGTCTATACAAGGGCCAACTTTCGTTTTCAAAAGTATAGACCCAACATAGGGTTAACATAGAGCTTACATAGGGTTTGTGCCAATAATAATCACATGCAAGGCCTTTGTCTTTGCATGATTCATCCTTTTATCCACCGCCTTTTGAGATTGATCCAAGAGTTAGATTAAGGACTACTGCATTGGGAAATACAATTAGGTGAAGTAAGATTTAAAGGATAAAGATTTTTTAATGGAGTTATTGCGAAAGGTAATACTCATCGCTTAAATAATTGATGGTAAATTGAGATCCATTGAGTTTTTAAGAACTTATATTTATTTTAGGAATTTTCTAAACCATTTTCCTGAACTTTTCATCGTTCTTTTCTGGGTTGTAAAATCTACATAGACCAGACCAAAACGGGTGCGATAGCCTTTGTCCCATTCAAAATTATCTGTAGGCGCCCAGACCAGATATCCATTTACAGGGTATCCCTCACGTTTGGCTTTTAAAACACTTGCCAGATGGTCCTTAAAATAACGGGTTCGTTGCTTGTCACGTACCTTTCCATCTACTATACGATCAGCAATGCAGGTTCCATTTTCAGTTACTATAAGATTGTGTATTCCTTTATACTGGCTGAATTTTTTAAGGATATGGTACAAGCCTTCCGGGTAAATTTCATATCCCATATCATTCATGGGTACGCAGCGATCAGATGCTTTAATTTCATTAGCCCGAATTATGGGAAGGATTGATTTCTCGACTACTGCTCTAAAATAATACTGAATACCTATAAAATCAAAGTCAAATACCATCCGTTCATCATCTCCCTCCATCTTAAACTTATCTATTTTCTTCAAGACTGAAAGATGATCAACCGGATAACCCATTCCAAGGCTTGGTTCAATAAACAGGCGGTTGATCCCTGCATCTATTCGTTCGGCTGCTGCAATGTTTTTTTCTTCCTGATTGGATGGTTCAATAGATGCTGTGAAAAAAGTAGTTCCTACCTTTACATCAGAAACATTGTTACGGATGATGCGTCCGCCTTCGGCATTGCAAAGCACTGAATGATGTACTGCTTTAAGAAAACCATTGAGGCTGTGCCGTCCGGGAGCCAAAGATCCTGCCAGATAACCCCCTGCGGTAAAGGAAAATTGTTCATTCATCACCATCCATGTCTTCACTTTGTCACCATACTCTTGGGTGACAAGGTTGACAAACTCTGAGAACCAATCCACTATATTCCTGTTTGTCCAGCCACCCTGAGCTTCCAGCGCTTGGGGCAAATCCCAATGATAAATGGTAATCCATGGCTCCAGGCCAGCCAATAAACTTTTATCAATCACACGGTGGTAAAAATCAAGTCCTGCACGATTAATTTCACCGGTTCCATTGGGTAAAATGCGAGGCCAGGACAATGAAAACCTGAAAACCTTAAAATTCATTGATTGAATCAATTCGATGTCTTCTTCATAGCGATGATAAAAATCACTGGCTATGTCCGCGGTTTCGCCACGTTCTATTTTCCCGGATTTCCTGGAGAAATGATCCCATGTTGATTCTCCTTTCCCATCCGTGTTCCATGCTCCTTCCGTCTGGTAGGATGCCGCTGCAACTCCCCACTTAAAATCAGGACCAAAATCGGCTTTTACAAAATTAATTTTCTTTTTTTCTGATGATTTATTTTTACTCATTACACTTGTCTAATGTTTATAATCGCACTCAATACCTGGAATCATTCTGCTGAATAAGAAAAGCGTCCTGGCTGTTGTGTCAGGACGCTTTGGGTGTTTTCATTTCTTGAATCAGGCAAAATTGTCTTTCCCTTGCTACTCATTATCATATTCCTCATTCGTTGGTCAATGATTCATCAAAACAGGTAGTTTAAGAATTGATCCTAAGGGAATTTCTGCCACTAAACGATGGCTCTCTGTATAATGCGTTCGTAAAATATTCTCAAGTAACTCCCTGGTTATATCAGGAAAGTCGATTTGAAGAGCTGTTGAGTTTTGAACCCACTCATTCAACTCTTCCGATGAATTGGTAAAGTGATCCAGTACTTTTACGCCCATTGATTTTAGATAAGCAGCATTGCAATATTGTTCATACTGTTTCTTCATAGGAATTACACATAGTTTCTTTCCCATAAAAATAGCTTCGGCAGGTCCTTCAAATCCGGCGGTAGAAATTAAACCGCTACAACTGAGAACGCTTTTTGTAAATTCGGTCAGTGAAACTGGCTGAAACTGAACATTGCCAATGGTATATTTATTTTTTGAGTGTTTAGAAAAAACCTGCCATTCGACTTGAGGAATTCTGGATAGTACGGACTGGATCTGTTCATCACTATAAGCGGGTAAGTATACCGTATAATGTTTACTGTCTGTTATTTCAGCAGTCCTGATATCCCTGCGAATGACAGGTGGGAAAACATCGGGAGGAGAGCTTTTAAAATTGAACCCGTACTGATAGGTTGACGGGGCATATTTCTTCAGGATAAGTTTCCCTACAAGATCGTTAAACGCCGGGCGTGGTGAGGAGGGATGAAGCACTGCATTTTGATGGCTAAGCCCAATGCATATTTTCCCATGCAGCCGGCAAGCCCATGCTGATACCGGTTCAAAATCACTGATTATCATATCATATTGATTAACAGGAAGATTACGTATATCGTGGAAAAATTGTTTTATTGGCATCTTTTGTATCGTTTTGATCAGATCTACCCCACCATTTTTACCGATTATAAAACTTAATCCTGAAAAACGGTAATCTATCTTGAAAGGTACATTCAGATCAGATTGTGTACCACTAACCAATACATCGGTGATGGCCATCGATTTTAGTATTGGAACAATTTCCGTAGCCCTTGCAAGGTGCCCGTTACCTGTTCCCTGAA
>JACMKG010000114.1 GCA_014380255.1 Prolixibacteraceae bacterium
ATGCTGCGGTTATTGCTGATACTGTCAACGGGGGTTTTGTAAGTGCCCGGTCCGAGCGATCGTACCTGCCAGGCGCGGATACCATTAGCACCTCCGGTGAAATACTTCTTCTCGAAAGGCAACACATCAAAATTGCCGTAAGGCACCCCTACTCCTACGTAAGCCCTGCCGACTAGGGAACTTAACTTATCGATCATATGGCCGTAGCGGTATTCAAAATCGCCCTTCAGGTATTGGGCGAATCGTATATTCATAAACTCATAATAGGAACTTGTTTGCTGGGTCTGGGAATCAGTAACAACTGTTTTTTTATTATTTACAAGATTTGAATACTGGGATAGTATATTACCGGCCGATTCAAGGTTTATCTTCACATACTTATAATCCTCCCGCTTATTGATATTTTGGGTATTGTAAAGCCAGGTGTAATTGGTAGCAGAGATGAGGTGATCAGTAAAACTGTTTTTTATATATAAGTTCTTTATTAAGTCGATAAAATCATCGTTCAGATTATCCAGATTTACATAGTTCAAATCAACGACATTAAGGGTATGGGAATGAATGGATGAAGTCTTCCAGTTGTATCCGAATTTAAGAGTGGTAATCGCCCTTTTATAATCACGTCGGTTTTGAAAATTATATCCCACCGTCAGTTTGGTTTCAGGAATTTGGAAACGGAACATACCTTTCCAATGGATAAAGCTTAGGAATTTTGGAAAAGTAAGACTGGATTCAAATCCCAATTCTTGGGTATTAAATTCCCCGCTGTTGTTATCAAAGAATGTCTGTTGCCTTTCACGCCCCCCCCTGATTTGAAAGTCAAAGATCTCGGCTCCTCTGAATACATTCCGATGTTGAAAATTAAGATTGCCTGCTACACCGAGATTACCCGATGAATTTGTTCCTTCAATATCAACAGAAATATTCTTACGGGGGAACGGTGATAATTGCATTCTACAATCAAGCAGTGGGAATGAATCTTGACTTGCTGAATTGGTTTCAAGAAACCCTATGTTTATAACCTTAAATTGTTTGAGCCGGCTCAAGGCACGATAGGTCTTTTCAGCATTCTGCAAACTGTAAAAGGAACTGTCCCTCAGGCGGTTTACATCTGCAAACAGGCTGGGTTTATATTGCAACTTGCCAGAATGGGTAATAATATAATCATCCATTCTCGAGGTATCCAACGGTTGATCGACCAGATTTCCAGAAATATCAGGACCTTTAAAAGTTGGATTAATCAAGAAATGGCGTATCTTAAATTTTAGATGGGGTATTACTTCATTTTCATCATTCCGCAACACAGCATCATCAATCGAAGCGGTTAAATCCACCCGGTGATTGTAAAAGTTAGTATCGGCAGAGAAACTAATGAAATCCTCAGTAAACTGGTAATAACCGCAATTTTTCAGATAGGTAGAAATGCGTCTTCGCTCGGCACTCATGATGTCCACATCAAAGATATCGCCTGGATTCAGCAATTGATTGGCAGTATCCTTCAGAACTACATCACGCAGATTTTCATCCTTAAAAGAATAAGCATACTGACGAATCAGATAAGGTTGGCCAGCTTTGATGTCGAATAGAAGATTTGCTTTCTTTTTATGGTCCTTTATTATAACAGAATCATTTATTTGGGCATTGTAATATCCTTTATTTTTCAGATACATCTGCAACTGGTCTTTGCTTCTTCTGAATTGACCTTCTTCATAAATCACAGGTGCTTCGCCAATTTCTTTGAACAACCCGTCTTCCTTTCTTTCTGAAGATAAATTATAGAGCCAAAGGTGAAACTTAACAGAACCAAGTATGCGGAGATTCTCTTTCTGCCGTATGTGTGTTTTAAGTTCTTGTTTTTTAATTCTTTTATCATCCACCTTAATAGATACTTTATTCAGAAGATATTTACCTTCGGGCACAAATTTGGTGGAATTGCATGCGACAAGAGACAAGACTCCAATAAAAAGAATAAAAGTGCGGACGTTAAAAAAAGCTACACGGACATTCAACATCATGAAATTGAGTTTTTACAAAAATAAACACAGCATTGGGTTCGCAATCATTCCGACCTCTTTATTTTTATATTTTTAGAACGAAAAATTATATACCGTATGTTGAGTAAGAACAAGATTAAATTGATCCAGTCACTGAATCGAAAAAAGAACAGGGATGAAGCTGGTTCTTTTTTGGTTGAAGGTAATAAAATGGTTGAAGAAGCACTGCATTCTGATTTCGACATAGAGCTGGTGGTTTGTACCTCTGCCTACGCGAATCAGCATCCTGAAATAAATAAACGTACATCTGAGCTAGTTATTTCAGATAATGAAACCATTTCAAAGGCGAGCTTGCTTCAAAATCCACAGGATGCCCTTGCAATTGTTTGCCAGCCGAAAAATACTTCACCTGAGATAAAACTTCAAAGTGAGCTTTGCCTGGCACTTGATTTTATTCAGGATCCCGGCAACCTGGGAACCATCCTGCGCATTGCCGACTGGTTTGGCATCACTCATGTAATTTGTTCTGAAAATACAGTAGATGTATTCAATCCCAAAGTAGTACAGGCAAGCATGGGAGCTGTTTTCAGGGTAGTGACTTATGTAAGCCCATTAACTTCATTACTGAACACTTGCATAGAAAACTCAATTCCAGTGTATGGAACTTTTTTGGAAGGACAGAATATCTATGAGCAGAATTTGTCATCCAACGGGATTATTGTTTTGGGCAATGAAGGCAACGGAATCTCGGATGCGGTAAGTGGTTTGGTTACCCAGAAGTTACTTATTCCAACCTTTTCAACCCATCCGAACAAACCGGAATCGCTCAATGTAGCCATTGCCGCGGCTATCTGCTGCAGTGAATTCCGCAGAAGGTAGCACCGCTTATAATGTGCACCGACAAATTCAGTTGAATGCCCATACGAAATCAGCCTGAGTTGAATCAATTGGCATGGGTCCAAAATAAGGATAGCTAAAGTTAATTGAGGCGCTGACCTTTATTTATTGCTTTCTTTTGTCTTACATCTAAAGTCTCTTGTCTTTTATCTTGTTTTTCTATGTGTTCTATGTGTCTATGTGTTTATTTCCATCTACCGAACTCAGGTCACTATTGTCTGCCCTTGTAATTGGCAGCAAACGCTTCGGCACATCTTTCACCGTCCATGGCTGAGGATACGATCCCGCCTGAATACCCGGCGCCTTCACCGCAGGGGTACAATCCCTTCACCTTGACATGTTCAAGAGTATCTTCCCTTCGGGGAATACGAATCGGGGAAGAGGTCCTAGACTCCACTCCTACCACGATTGCTTCATTGGTTAGAAAGCCGTGAGCCTTTTTATCCATCATCCGAAACCCATCCTGCAGACGTGCCCTAATTCGCTTGGGGAGCTTATCGTGCAAAGGAACAGAAACCAATCCGGGGTGATAGGACGTAGGAGGTAAATCCTGTGAGAACTTTCCATTTACGAAATCGGCCATCCGCTGGGCAGGTGCAAACTGAGTGTTCCCGTTGAGCGCAAAGCATAACCTTTCAATGTTACGTTGAAATTCAAGGCCCGCAAATACTCCCAGATGTTTAAACTCAGCCAAATCTTCAGGTCTTATTTCTACCACCATCCCAGAGTTGGCAAAGTCCGTATTTCTTTTTGTGGGAGACATCCCGTTGACTACCATCTCGCCCGGAGCTGTAGCTGCTGGCACGATCATGCCACCGGGGCACATACAAAAAGAGTACACCCCACGCTGATCGACTTGCTCGACAAAGGAGTAACTGGCAGGGGGCAGATAAGGTCCACGGGATGGCTGATCGTATTGTATTGAATCAATGAGTGATTGAGGATGTTCAGCCCTTACCCCTACGGCAAATGTCTTGGCTTCAATGGAAACTCCCTTTGAATAAAGCAGCTCAAACATTTCACGGGCCGAATGACCTGTGGCCAGTATCACCGCTTCCGCTTCCACAATGGTGGTATCAGAGAGCATGATTCCCGAGCAGAGATCGTTTTCTATCAACAGATCCTCTACCCTACTATTGAAATGAATTTCACCTCCTGCTTCTATTATTTTACCCCTGATCCTGGAAATAATTCCCGGGAGCATATTGGTACCAATGTGTGGATGAGCATCAATCAGGATTTCGGGCAGTGCTCCGTTGGCATAAAACACTTCCAATATCTTGCGTATATCGCCTCGTTTCTTGGACCGGGTATATAGCTTTCCATCCGAAAAAGTGCCTGCCCCTCCTTCACCGAAGCCATAATTTGAATCAGGATTTACCAAATGGTCACGATGAATCTTGGCAATATCCCTTTTACGCTCACTCACATTCTTGCCTCTTTCAAAGATGAGCGGTTTAAAGCCAAGTTCTATCAGACGCAGGGCAGCAAACAATCCGGCGGGTCCGGCTCCAACTATAATGACAGGCGGCCGATGGTCAACCGGCTCATAGTGAAATTCGATTTTCTCCTGTTCGGGAAGTTCATCCATGAAAACTTCAACACCAAGGTTGATACGGATAGCGCGTTGGCGGGCATCCACTGATTTACGTCGTACATTAATCAGTAAAATGCGTGATTCATCAACGTGAAGTTTCTCGGCCACAATAGGCCTGTAGTATTGTTCGTCGGACGCCTGTTTGGGCGTAAGCGACAGATTAAGTTCTTGTCTCAAATTATTCGAATTATTCGAAATGAAAGCTAAGTATAAACATATCGGATGTGAGCCGTGAAAAAGCATTGGTATAGACCTGCTTCTGGGTAGATTTTGGTCCGTCATCCAGGATATTATTCAACCCAAAGCTGAATTTCAATTCTGTTGACAGGCGAAAGAACTGCAAGTACATATCCCATCCCATTCCAGCTTCTACGTAAGTGCTGAGTTTTTTAAGCCTGACCAGATCCTCTACACCAGTTTTGGAAATGTCAATCCGGCAAGCAACACCCCCAATCAGGTAAGGCCGTTGGTTATTCATGCGCCTTGATTTATATTTAATCAACAGCGGAAAGTCAAGAAAAGTGGATTTGATGGAATAGGATGCCGTGTCTTGCTTATTATTGATGTCTTCAACGGGCATAAACCCTTGTGTATCTCTGTAGGTCAGCTGTCTTTCACCAAATGACATACCGGGTAAGAAACGCAGATCCAGAGATTCAGACAATCTTAAATTGGTAATAATTCCTACCGTAAAGCCTGGAGTTAAAGTAGCGACATCTGCCCTGATTCTTTGATCTCCAGTTATAACTTTGCCATTAATATCTTCAGTAGGTGGAGTAACGATAGGGTTAAGACCAATAGTTGGGTAATGATCGATGCCGAAATCAAGGGCATTCAAAGCCAATGTAAAGCCAAAGTGAAGACGTTTGTCATCAAAAGTGGTAAGGTTCTTTACCACTTGTTTTTGAGCCATTGCATGTAGCCCAACGATCAAAAGACAGAATATAGATATAAAACGCTTCACAGTAATAATTTTTTCAACTGTTCATAAAACAACAATATTACTAAATTATTGCCTGACGGCTTTATTTTTGAGCAATGTATATGGTAGCTATTCCAAAAGTAAGACGTTTTTGGCTGTATCGTGTGAATCCGCAGTTCTTTAAGATCGATAAAAACTTTTGGTCATCAGGAAAGGCCATCACCGACTCGGGCAAATAGGAATACGCAGAACGGTCTTTTGAAATCATTCTTCCCACCAATGGCAATATGGCGAAGAAGTAAAACAGGTAAAGCTGTTTAAAGGGAAAATACTTGGGTTTCGAGAATTCAAGGATCAAGGCAACCCCATCAGGTTTTAAAACCCTATGAAATTCACGCAGTCCTTTTTCCAGATTCTCAAAATTACGTACACCAAAAGCTACGGTAATAGCATCAAACTGACGATCGGAAAAAGGCATAGCCTCAGAATCTCCTTTCACAAACCGGATGATATGTCCTGCATTCAATTTTTCAGCTTTGGTGCGTCCAACGCTGAGCATCTGTTCAGAAAGATCGAAAGCCACAATTTTGGATGGTTTAAGCCTCAGGGCAGCAAGGGCAAAATCGCCCGTACCTGTAGCCACATCCAGTATTGAATCGGCTTTATAGCCTGAAAGAATGTCAATTGCCTTCTTTCTCCACAGTTTATCAATACCAAGCGAAAGGAAATGATTCAAAAAGTCATAGCGTGGAGCAATGTTGTCAAACATTTGCTCCACTTGTTGTTTCTTTTGCTTCTTTGAATCTTTATAGGGAGTGACCTGCATGATGATCTAGTTCGACGGATTCATTTTATCAATGTATCCGAATGAATCATCATCAATTCTGATTTCTCCTTTCGTCACATGCCCAAGAGCAAAGAAAGGAACTTTCAGACTACTCATCAGATCAACAAACTCGTCCACTTTGGAAGGCACAACACCTACTACAACACGCCCCATGGACTCACCGAAAAGGAAGGCATCCTTTCTGATTTCAGCATCAGGAGTAATGTCAAAACCATATCCGGAAGGCATACCGGCACGTAACAGGGTGAAAAACAAACCACCCTTACCAACAGGATTGGCAGAACTAATCAATCCTTCACCAATCAGGCGCTTCATTACTTCATTCATGCGCACTTCCACATCAATATCAAAAACAGGTAAAGGAGATTCAGTAATCTCATGATAAAATTCCAGGTATTCAGATGAATTTACATCATCATATGAGCGCCCGATCATGAAAATATTGTTACCCTTGTTCTTGAAACTATGTGTTACAATTTTGTCCTTATCAGGCACTGAACCCATCATACTTATAATGATTGTTGGGTACACCGGACCATGAGCAGAAAAATAATCAAACCGTATTTTACGATCTGTCAGTTTAATATTGAACTTCTCACAGGCGTTCTCCAGGCCTTTCTTGGCTCCGGCAGCGATGAACTGTCCGTTGGGATCTGCAATATTGATGTGGTAAAGGAAGGAACTTACCGCTTCAGGAACAGCTCCAAAACACACCATTTTACGCACAGCGCGTGCAATAAGCATTTCAGTGGCTTGCTGTGGATCAAATTCCAGGTGATGATGCAATGCATGTGTTGTCATCGCCATTAACTGTCCGTTTTCGGTACTAAAAATACCTGTTTCATCAGTTTCTCCATCCCCCAATAATGAAACATCGGGAGAAACTTCACTAAAGTCATTAAAGTAATTGATCGGCGCCAGGTTAGGATCGGCCATTAAATTAAACACAACATCCTTAATATCTTGATCTTCAGGAATTAAATCAATTGAAAATTCACTGACTTCATTTTTTTGCTCTGTCATAGTATATCTGTTTTGCTTTAAATGCAGAAACAAAAATAATTAAGTAGTTTGTTATTCCATAAGTTTTCAGATATTTTTAATTTTAGCCTCTTCATTAATCACCAGACCAGATGGATAATAAAATAGCTTTAATTACCGGAGCCACAGCAGGTATCGGGTACGAAACAGCTTTATTGCTTGCACAGAATAAATTCAATTTGATACTCACAGGACGCAGAAAAGAAAGACTTGAGTCGATTAAAAAAGAGATAGAGTCGAACTTTCACGTCCAGGTTTACAATTTAAATTTCGATATCCGTAACAGATCTGAAGTAGAAAATGCACTTTCATCGATTCCGGACGAGTGGAAAGCGGTTGATGTATTAATTAACAATGCCGGACTGGCAGCAGGATTGGCTCCTATAAACTCAGCAGACGTGGACGATTGGGAAGCCATGATTGATACCAATGTGAAAGGATTACTTTATACCACCCGGATTGTTTCACCGTGGATGGTGCAACGGAAAAAGGGCCATATTATCAACATATCCTCCATTGCAGGAAAAGAGGCTTATCCCAACGGATCGGTATACTGCGGTACCAAACATGCCGTATCAGCGATTACAAAAGCAATGCGCATCGAACTCATGCCCTCGGGAATTAAAGTTACTTCCATTGCCCCTGGAGCTGTTGAGACTGAATTCTCGCTGGTAAGGTTTCGTTGGGATGAAGAAAAAGCAGCAAGCGTTTATAAGGGCTTTACTCCTTTAAATGCAAAGGATATTGCCGAGACCATCTTATTTGTCATTTCCCGGCCCGCACATGTAAATATTGATGATTTGCTGATCATGCCAACCAATCAGGCTTCAGCAAGAGATTTTAACAAAGTATAATTACATCCATGATAAATTTTGATTCAGAATATTTAAAAAATTTTACTTGCCAGGTATTCCGTCGAATGGGTTGTCCAGAAAACGAAGCAAGGATTGCAGCCGATTGTTTAAATCAAGCGGACCTGCGTGGTGTTGATTCGCACGGAGTGGCCCGTTTAAGCGGCTATATACGACTTTGGGAGCTGAAACGACTCAATGCCACACCCGACATGAAAATCATCCATGAAACGCCTAGTACGGCCGTTCTGGATGGCGACCTGGGTCTTGGATTAGTCACCGCTCCACATGCCATGAAAATAGCCATTGAAAAGGCAAAAATAGCCGGCACAGGCTGGGTGGCTGTCCAGAATTCCAACCATTATGGCATTGCCGGCTATCACGCTATGCTGGCGCTCGAACACGATATGATCGGAATTTCATTGACCAATGCCAGTCCTTTGGTTTCTCCTACGTTTTCAAAAAGCAGGTTCCTGGGTACCAATCCCATTGCAGTAGCCATTCCTGCTCTGACTCAGCCACCCTTTGTAATCGATATGGCCACCACCACTGTTGCCAATGGTAAACTGGAGGTTTTACAGCGAAAAGGCGAGGATGCACCCCTTGGATGGGCACAGGACAAGGATGGCAATCCTACAACCGATGCATTTGCCCTGCGCAAGGGAGGCTCCATGCTTCCTTTAGGAGGTGATCGTGACCATGGAGGGCATAAAGGGTACTGCTTGGGTGCTATGGTTGATATCTTTTCGGCAGTACTCTCAGGCGCTAATTATGGCCCCTGGGTACCACCTTTCGTATCATTTCTGGAACCTCCTGCAAACCCCGTTGGAAATGGCATAGGACATTTCCTGGGCGCCATGCGTATCGATGCTTTCCGTCCGGCTTCTGAATTCAAAGAGCACATGGACAACTGGATAAAAACATTCAGAAACGCTGAACCTACCATAGGGCAAGAAAAGGTATTAATTCCCGGAGATCCTGAAAGGGAATTAACGGTTGAACGTTTAAAAAATGGAATACCTTTGCAGGATCAAGTGGTAAATGATTTAATGGAATTGGGTAAGAAGTTTGACCTTGAATTCCATATCCCGTTTTCCAACTAACAACTTACAGAAAATTACAATGTCGATGTACGAAGCTCTTGTTATTACTCCGGTAAAAGATTCATTGAATACAACCATTGAAACGATTCAATCCATCCATCAATCGGAGGGGAACTTTCTTTATTGTATTTACAACGACTTCAGCAAAGAGGAAACAACTCTTAAGCTGAAGCAGATTCAGGATCAGTATAATTTCGAACTGATCAACCTGGCTGACCATACCAATACGCCCTCCCCCAATTACCGCATCGTGTTGCGTATGGCTCAAAACAAGGCTTTAGAGCTTAATATACCGTTGATTATTATTGAATCAGATGTAGAAGTTGAATCCAACACCTTTCAGGAATTAATCCGCTATTCAAAAGAATTGGCAAAACCAGGGATGGTGGCCGCCATCACCATTGACCGTGAAGGCAAAGTAAACTTTCCTTACCTAAGGTTCAAATCCTCCAGAAAAGACATTACAAAGACACGGCACAGCCTAAGTTTCTGCTGCACCTTACTTACCATCGACTTATTAAAACAGTACAATTTCAAAGAGCTTTCGACTGAAAAACACTGGTATGATGTTTCAATTTCCAGGAAATCAATTCACCTTGGGCTCAATAATTACCTGGTAAACTCCTTGCAGGTGTTACACAAACCTCACAGCAGTCGACCATGGAAGCAGTTGAAATATCAGAATCCAATTAAATATTATTTTAAGAAGCTCATCAAAGGCCTTGACCGGATCTAACATTCCAGGTCAAAGCCTTGAGACTTCAACATTGCTATCAGTTTCTTAGAGAAATGTTCGTTATCCGCTTTTTTATACCTCACTTCAGTAAAGACTTGGGCCAGATTCTCTTTTCTGTTCTCGGCTACAAACTTTGCTGAAGAATCAAGGTTTTCTTTATCCTTGTATAGTTCGTTGATTGAAGATTCATGAAAGTCTGAATATTCTTCATAATGGATAACAGCTTCAAAGGGTAATCGGTCAGTTTGCTCTGGAAGGACTTGAGGATATCCTACTGTTATTGCTGTAATGGGAATAACTCCGGCAGGCAGTTTAAGGATGGATGAAATTTCAGGTGCATTATACAAAGCAGTGCCAAGGTAGCAAATTCCCAACCCTTTATCCTCGGCGGCCACACATATGTTTTGTGCCACTAACGAAGCATCAATGGTACCGTTTAACAGCCACAGCAAATTATTAAAATCCGCTTTTGTATTACGCAATGAACACCATTTATAGAAACGATTTATATCTATACAGATAGTTAACAGAAGCGGAGCCTGCATAACCATGGGCTGGTTAAAATGTAACGGAGCAAGTGCTTTTTTCTTTTCAGCATCTCGGGTTACTATAACACTGTACAGTTGCATATTTCCCGTATTCGAGGCCCTGATTCCACTTTCTAAAATTTCTGTAAGTAGGTCAGCCTCTATTTCCTTTGGCAGATAGCTTCTAATGGAACGATGATTGGTAAGTAATCGCATAGTAGATTAATATTTTGAATTTCAAAGCGCAAATCTATCATTAATTCAACTGAATTCGATGTACGATAACAAGGAATAAGAATGAAGAAATCAACAGGCTGAAAAAACAAGATAAGAGATATAAACAAAAGATACATCAACTTCAAATCTCCATCCATTAAACAGACTTCTATGGAGAGAAAAAAAAGGGAAGCCCGTAAGCTTCCCTTTCTATTTTATTATTTGCTGTTCTATTTTTTAACAATCTTGATACTCTTAACCATTACATTGTCTATGTTATACATGGAGAGAAAATAAACACCTGACTTAAGATCGCCTAATTCAATACGCTGTGATGGGTTAATAACTTCTTTTACCTTCTGCCCCGCGATGTTTAAAACAACTACCTTCGATAGTTCTGAAGAAGATTCAACATCAACATAATCGACAAATGGGTTTGGATAAACCTTATTGGTGGTCCTATGGAACAGGTCTTCATTATCGGTTATAAATACAGGACCTGTTATGAAAGTCCAGACATTCATGTCACTGACACCAGCAAATTCATTTCCTGCAATGTCGGTAAGGGCAGAACCTTCAACCAATACATAGTAAGGAGTATCTTTGTCCAAACCACCCATTGCCGCAATCTTGGTTACTGTAACCGTTTTACCGCTGATCATTGCATCCGTAAGCGGAATACTCATCGCAGGTGTGGTAGTCCCAACCTTGTAAATGAGCATTTTGCCACCAGCACCCAAAGCAATATCCTCATTGAAGGTCATAAGGAATGTTGGATCGTTATTGGTAAGAGTCACCTCAAGAGGAGTCCAGCTCAACAAGGAAGGATTGGTATTATCACCAATGGTGTACGTGAATGTTTGTCCAGCAAAAGTATTGCCGGCAGCATCCATAATACCAGTTCCAAGGACTAAACTAACAGTAGCCAAATCATCACCTGACATAGCAACGGTAAACTTAGTGCCAGTTCCAGGAGTAACAATTCCTCCAGTGATATCCCCTTCAGCCACGGTTACCGGACGGCTGAAGGTCAAAGCAACCTCAAACGTATTGGGCTGATTAGCTCCTGAAGCAGGATCTGCAGAAACAGCAATAGGAGCGACCACAAATTCTTTGGTTACAAAACAACGATGAGCGTCGTAAATGGTAACAACGGATCCAGGAGACTTCAAATCAGAAACAAGGTAAGTATCATCATCAGCGGAAAAGTCCACTATAACGCCATTTCCTACTTGATAAGAGTAAGGAGGAATACCACCAGTTATTGTAAATGATGCGCTCAATTGATCAGTACTTTGAACAGCAGTAATTTTTAAAGGATGTTGTGTAGGCACAAATGATTTTTGAATTTCTTCAGTCACACAACCCTTGGAATCCTTTACCTGAAAGTAATAGAAATTTTGCTGAGGGGTACTATTCGCAAAAACCAGATCATTGATTACAAGCTCATTGTTGATGTCTAAATCCGTCCATGTTCCTGGATAATTGCCATTATTTATTTTGTAGCGAACCGAGAATGTACGACCTGGCTCTCCTGTGGCCTTAACCAACAACGAAGCCTTGGTTGCTCCAAAGCAAGTAATATCAGTTAGGGTAGGCACAATTGGTAACACTGGACTAACATCCAACGAATTTGAGCTAACAATACAGCCATTGGCATCCTTAACATTTACAGCATAGGTATGGTTGATTGGCACCGGGAATGAATTAATCGCCTGGTAACTGACGAGGATTACTCCGTCTTGCAATAACTCATACTGATAAACTCCGGTTCCTCCCACAGCGGCAACTTCAATGACTCCATCAACAGCATCAGGACAAGTAAATGACACTTCTGCTTTTGCAAGCGTAGCTGTTATTGCTTCAGGTTGAGTAATTTCAACTTCTTCTGTCAGCGAACATCCTGATGCGTCGGTTACAACAACCGAGTAATTTCCGGCAGTCAAACCACTAAATAAGGCAGCGTCAGCGATAGCCGTTTTTGTTTCTGTCAAAACGGTCACATTATAAGGAGCAGTTCCTCCTGTAATCCCGGTAACAGAAATCAAACCGTCACTGCTTCCATTACAAAGTAAAAGGTCTGTAAAATCGACATTGAAATCCATTGGAGCCGGTTGATTAATTACAATCGGTGCAGTTTCGTCGCCAGTGCATCCAGCCTGATCTGTAACAACCACTTTATAAGTTCCGCCAGCCAATCCATTAAATGTACTGGATGATACGTTTACATATCCAGCCACATCGTTCCATGAGCCATCCAGCTTCTTAAGCGTATAAACCAAATTGCCTGACCCTCCAGTTGCAGGAGCAACAACTATGGCACCCATCAAATCATTACTGCATTTATTATGTGTGATCGCAGCAACATCAGGAGTAGTAATACGAACAACATCGAAACCATTCACAACAATGGGGAAAGGCCATTTCGTAATGGTACAGTTGTTATCCTTTACGTAAACATAATAGATACCTTTTAATACCTGTACAGTTGTGGTACTAATTCCCGTCAAATCATCGTAGGATGAAAAATCATTGAACCTATTAACATTTACAAGGTTTACATCAACATTACTGGTTGACAACCATAATTGAGCGTGAGAGCCGTCAACAAAGGCTGTACCACCAGTTGCTGTAATAGATATAATTCCATCAGGATGGCCATAACAAGTGGCCTGAACAGAGGCCTCGGCCGAAGTAATTTGAAGTTTTGCTTGCTCCTGTATGACCACTTTAATAACATCAGGAGTGCCATCTTGATCTGCATCATAGCTACAGTCATAATTATCGATTGCGCCAACATAGTAAGTACCTGCAACCAAAGGGGTATTATCCGCTAAAACAGAACCATTGGTATAAACATTGGCTTCAAATGTAGAATACACTATTTTGGGAACACGATCATAGGCCCATGAAACTACATCTACATTAATACGCCCTGTATTTTGTCCAGAACAAGTAATGTCGGTATGACCAGCAACTACTATCTTATTGGCTTTTACAGCTGGAATATTGACTGTATATTCTTGTGACAAGCACCCTTTTGCATCCTTTACAACAACGGTGTGATCCCCTTCATTTTCAAAGATAATAGCGTAGGTATAAAAATAGGATCCATCCACAGAATACGAATATCCGCCATTTCCACCTTTAGCCTTAACGATAAAGCGACCATCACTTCCACCTGGACAAGTGGGAGATATAATACTTTCAAACGTAGCTGTCACAGCTGTTGGCTCATTTATTATTACGGTGGAAGTGGCCGATTCCATATCCGCATTTTTCACCTTAACTTGATAAGTACCTGCAGGAACAGTTTTTTTTGAAATGTTTTCCCAGCTAACCCCATTATCAAAGCTGTAAAGTACTGAAGAGCTTTCAACCCCATCTTCCTTTGCCACAATTGAAATAAGCCCACTATCCCCCATGCATTTAGCATCGGTGGCAGTATACTCTAAAGTAAGAAGGGCCGCAGGTGGAAGAGCAATTAAATCCTGCAAATTATTTGGATTTACATAACCAACAACATCACCGTTGGCAATCCCATATTTGGGAAAGCAAAATGTAACAAGGAGTAACATTAAGCTAAAGAATTGAGTAAAAAATTTCCCCATATAATTGTTTTTAAATTGAACTTAATTGGTTTAATGATTGAATTTTACAATACGCCTCTCCTCTGAATTGAATCTTTCCTCAAAATTTGGGATATTACCATACAAACGTATAAATTTTTATTGCATATTATAATTTTAGCCACAAATAATTAGAAATTTATTTTCATTCTGCAATCAACTGTTTTATAAGCTATTATATTAATTTACAATTTATTTATTAACATATGCACACATCGACTATGTTTACTATTCAACTATTCTTCAGTCACTTACATAATGCATGTATTTAGCCAATAATTTTACAACCCATAAAAATATTCTTTACTATTTAAAATTATTTAGTCCCCCATCTGAAAGAAGATTTACGTTCCCGCATTGCCTGACTGATAGATTGATAAAAGGATTTAAGCAAATTGTCTTTAATATAATATAGTATTTTGTTTTGCTCTTGAATAAGAAGGAATTTTATTGAAATATTTATTAGCTCATATCTAAAAAAACAGCAAAAGAACAAGCCGATCACCATTGCGGTCTTCCTTATCTTTTTGTATTTCCTCTTTCAACATTAATAAAAAATTAAACCCTACAAATAAACAGGGTCATCTTAAGAAATAAATTGGAAGTTGAGAATTTATGTATTTATTTTGTATGGCCTTAATAAGGAAGGTCCAAAAAAATAAATATTTATTTCATTTATACATTCATTAAAATTATCAACGATGTCAAAAATTAAAATCGGTATCAACGGTTTCGGTCGTATCGGACGTTTTGTTTTCCGTGTTGCAGTAGCTAAAGAAAATGTAGAAGTTGTTGCAATCAACGACCTTATCGATGTGAATTATATGGCATACATGCTGAAATATGATTCAACTCACGGACAATTCAAAGGTACTGTTGAAGTAAAAGACGGTCAATTGGTTGTTAACGGAAAAACTATCCGTGTAACTGCTGAGCGCAATCCTGCTGATATCAACTGGGGTGCTGTTGGCGCTGAATATGTGGTTGAATCAACTGGTTTGTTCCTTGAAAAAGCAAAAGCTCAAGGTCATATCGACGGTGGTGCCAAGAAAGTAATCCTTTCTGCTCCTTCTAAAGACGATACCCCAATGTTCGTAATGGGTGTGAACCACACTTCTTACACCAATGACATGACATTCGTTTCAAACGCTTCTTGTACTACCAACTGTTTGGCTCCAATTGCTAAAGTATTGAATGACAACTTCGGCATTCTGGAAGGGTTGATGACTACTGTTCACGCTACTACAGCTACTCAGAAAACTGTTGACGGACCTTCAGCTAAAGACTGGAGAGGTGGCCGTGGCGCTGGTCAGAACATTATCCCTTCATCAACCGGTGCAGCCAAAGCAGTAGGTAAAGTAATCCCTGCATTGAACGGCAAATTAACAGGTATGGCTTTCCGCGTACCAACACCTGACGTTTCTGTTGTTGACTTAACTGTTCGTTTGGAAAAAGGCGCTACCTATGCTGAAATCTGTGCTGTTATGAAAGCTGCTTCAGAAGGCGAATTAAAAGGTATCCTTGGATATACTGAAGACGAAGTAGTATCTAACGACTTCATCGGCGATCCACGTACTTCTATCTTCGATGCAAAAGCTGGTATTCAGCTGTCTCCAACTTTCGTGAAAGTTGTTTCTTGGTATGACAATGAAATTGGTTATTCAACTAAAGTTGTTGAATTGATCGAATACATGGATTCAGTAAAATAATTGCTGAAATACCTATATAACAAAAAAGGCAATCCGAAAGGGTTGCCTTTTTTGCATTTTAGACCTGACAGGTTTTCAAAAACCTGTCAGGTCTAAAATGCATCATTCCCCTCTTTCTTTTCCAAACAACTCCCATTCAACCAATTCACAAATAATATGACCGATCAGAATATGCAGTTCCTGGATCCGGGGGGTATCATCTGAAGGCACATTAATCAATACATCTGCCATTTCAGCCATCTTCCCTCCTGTCGAGCCAGATAAAACGATGCATAAAAAACCCACCTGACGTGCCCTGACAAGCGCCTGAATCACATTATCCGAATTCCCGGAAGTTGAAATGGCTACCAGTACATCCCCTTTTTTTCCTACAGCCTCTACATAGCGGGCATAGGCCATTTCAAAGCCATAATCATTGGAAACGGCTGTCATAAAAGAACTGTTCACATGGCACGCTTCGGCATGGATGGGTGCCCGGTCCAGGTAAAACTTTCCCGAAAGTTCAGCGGCCAGGTGCTGGGCATCGGCAGCACTGCCTCCGTTTCCACAGAAAAGGGTTTTATTGCCCGACCGGTATGCCTGGATAATTAATTCGGCGGCATCACGGATGCGGGAAAGCAAACCAGCATCGGCCATTAACTTATTTTTCAGATCAATTGACTGTTGAATGCGTTCTAGAATCATTTCGTGGATTTCATTGTTTTATAAAGGTATAAAAATGAATTCACCATATTCGACCAAGAGAACTTCTTTTTTTCATCCACTACGTTGGCTTCAAATTCTGCCATCCGGTTATTCTCATAAAAATCGACCAGCACATCGGCAATCTTTTCACTATCGGGTTCGACCACATAACCGATTTTTCCA
>JACMKG010000002.1 GCA_014380255.1 Prolixibacteraceae bacterium
AAACATTATAGTATTAGCAAAAAATAATTTAAAAATATTTCTTTTTTGAGGGTTACCTTTTATGCTTTTTCAGAATAAACTAATGAACAAGAATAATTAAGTAATTAGTATTAATCAATTAAAATCAAAAGTAATGAAAACTTTATTTGCCAACAACGAAACAATGAATTTTGACAACTTCGCATTCGACGTGTTAACAATAGAAGAACTTTCAAGCATTAAAGGCGGAAAAGAACAAGATTCTTATGCACCTCCAATCACAGACTAATTTATAACAAACATTTGCTTTATTTTTATTTCGTATATTTCTGCCTGTTTCAATTGGTATAACAACTAATCATGGAACTGAATGGGAGTAGCTTGCATTCGCAAATGACAAGAGTGGGCCTACGCGGCTTTATAACACACTAATACATTGTATAATGAACCGTAAACCGGATAATTTTACATTAATAAACAGGTATCTCAATGAGGAATTGACAGAACCTGAATCAAAAGCATTGGAATTGGAAATGGAATCCAATCCGGGCTTGGCAGCTGAATTAAAATTTCATTTGGAAGTCGAACAGGCTATCCAGGAGAAAGATGTTGAAAGCTTGCGTGAAAACATGAATAGAATCATCAAAGCTCAGGCACAGACGAGTAGTGAGGAGATAGAAGAAGATGAATTGATATTCTCTGATTCATATAATTTTGGATTAGCTGATGAATTAGGTAATGCACAGAATTTAAAGGCACGCATAAATATTGATGATATCATTAATTTCCACCATTCATTTCCAAAAATCCACCTTTACCAGCACCTGATTGCTGCAAAAGAAAATATTTATCAGTTCTATAAAGAACAACAAGAGCACGGTTATAAAAAGGATCATGAATTGATGTCTCCGATGGATGATGCTCTTTTTGAAGACATTAAAGATGCCATTACCGAGAACGACGTATTGGATCTCCGGGCAAATATGAAACAAATAGCTTCCAGTGTGTCTCTTCATTGTCACTCTACCGAAAGCATACACGATTATGTGGATGATGCAATGGATTGGGAACAAAGAAACAGATTTGAAGAAGATTTGAGATTGGATAAAGCCCTGGCTAATGAGGTTCATCTGTACATGGAAGTTGATCAGGCCCTTGGAGAAAGTGATGTTATGGATTTAAGAGCTTCGCTACAGGATATTAAGCAATCGACGCGCATGTTTACTTCTGGAATTGAAGAAATTGAAGGTTATCTCAACAATGAACTCACTGAGCAACAGATAGCTCTGTTTGAAGATGAATTAATCTATAACAAAAACCTCAGTGCAGAAATTGAACTGGTGAAAGACATAGATAGGTCTCTTCTTGAAAATGACATCATGCAGCTGAGAAATAACCTGCGCAAAATTACCAATGAAAATATCAATGAAAAGAAAGCGGAACAATCAATAGCAGGAAGGTTCTGGCATCGAAAGATGGCCGTATCAGTGGTCGCAGCCTCGTTGATTATGCTTCTGGGAATAACCGGGTTGATAAGATATACTTCAGACTCAAACATATACCAGGATTACTATACGAAATATGAAACTGTGGGTGTTTCCCGATCCCAGGAATCCATGTCTGACAAAACGTTCACTCTTGCATTGCAAAAATACAACAAGCAAGACTACCAATCAGCATTGAATCTGTTACAGGAGGTAATTTCGAAGGATCAGAATAATATGGCAAGCCATTTTTACTCCGGTATATCCCTCCAGGAACTAGGAAAATACAAGAATGCCATTGAGGAGTACGAAATAGTTGTGATTGATAAGGATAACCTCTTCATTGAACAGGCTGAATGGTATATAGGATTGTGCTACGTACAAACACGAGAAGATAAAAAAGCACTTAAACAGTTCAAGAAAATAGCCAATGGCAACGGTTTTTATAAAGAAAAGGCTGTGGCTATATTACGAAAAATGAAAAATAATAGTTAAAAATATAATTGATTCGTCGGCAAATCGTTCAATTACTTTTGATTTGATTAAATCTAATTACTTAATTATCATCGTTCTAATAAATTATAACAGCATTGCATCGACAAGGTGACTGATTTTACTAACCTTTTTTATTCTTGTTCAAATTTATATTGAAGGTTCCATTGCAACATCAGTCCCCGAGTACAGAAAATAGCGCAAATATTGAATTCATACACGTATAGCCCGATTCTCATCGGGCTATACGTGTTTCTATTTACCTGAAACCGTCCCTTAAAATCAATGGTATCAAGCGGAACATCAATCCATTAAAATAAGCTTTATAGAATTCTGATTGTGAGGAATCATCTTTTCTACGATCCTGAGTACTCGGGTTAGCTGAAAATAAGGTTCCCCATAATATACATTTCGAAGTATAGGCAATAAAAAACTATTAACCAATCAAACCTTAAGATGAGGTTGGTCCTCCCGATTTAGGGTTTCATTCTCTATTTTATACCAGGATAAGACAGAAATAGAATAAAACTAACCGATAATACTTTTGAAGGCTGAGGAAGGATGCAACAATGAAAGGTTTTAAATCACTTTTCAGATCATCAGATCTTACTAATTTTAGAATTCAGCCTAGGATATCTTGCCAGCTATTGCGCTTGATACTCTATGGCAATCTGAGCCCGGCAGAGAAAAGGATTTGGAACAGGCTACAGGCGTAAACCCACTTACTAAAGGTCCGATATAAAATAAAAATGCCTTCCGGAAGCCTGAATAAACTTCCGGAAGGCAACTATTTTAAGATCACTAATTATACTGCTTTGGCAACTAATTTCTCATAAGCTGTTCTTGCACTCACGGTAACTACTCCATAAATCATACCGATGGCACAATATACCAGGATGGTAACTGCCATGGAAGTTTTGGTTGCCTGGGGATATAAGCTGGTAAAAGCAAAAAACACCGCGGAAGAAATAAACAGTGAAGGCACAAAATCAATGGCCCAATGAGCTCTTTCCATCGTGCACATGGGAATTACTGCAATAAAGACAGCCAGAGGTAAAGCCCATGCACCGGCAGAGCCAAAAGCTCCTGCCATGTAAATAATTGAAAGAGCAGCTATAATTCCCATTACATATCCGAGGAAAGTCCGTATACCTCCTTTAACGGTACAGCCTGCCATAAAATACATGGCCCAGGCCTGGAAAGTCACCCATCCGAAGCCACTATTGCCTGAAATTGGCATCAAGGGACTAACAAACTGATCGACAAACATAAAAGTGAATGCCAGAAAAGCAATAAAAACAGGAATTACAATAAATTTCTTGAAATCCATAGGTCGCAAAGTTTAGTAGGTTAATAGGTTTAATAAAAGTTTGCTAACAAAATTAAGAAAATTACGATCAAAGCATAATCCTGAAGGACGAACATTCCTGATTATTCATAGTTGAAGATTCAGTAGTGTCCATGGATTGATTTCAAGGATCAATAAAAAATGCATTATAATAAGCACGGGGGATAAAGATTAGTGAGAAAATGGCTAATTTTAGCACTTATAAGTATTGTAATTAAAGATTTATAAAATGAAACCTACCCTTTTAATATTAGCAGCAGGAATGGGAAGCCGGTATGGCGGCTTAAAACAAGTTGAACCAGTTGGCCCTAACGGGGAAACCATCCTGGAATACTCTGTATATGACGCCATACGCGCAGGCTTCGGGAAAGTCGTTTTTGTTATACGCGAAAGTTTTGCTGAGGACTTTAAAACACGTTTTGAATCAAAATTAGCTTGTAAAATAGAAATCGAATACGTTTACCAGGAAATTGATAAATTGCCACAAGGGTTTACAGTTCCCGGGAACAGGGAAAAACCCTGGGGTACAGGTCATGCCATTTTAATGGCCCGCGATGTCATCAAGGAACCATTTGCTGCTATCAATGCAGATGATTTTTATGGTGCTGAAGCCTACAAAGTAATTGCCGGGTTCCTTACCCAATCGGTCGAGGAGGATAAATATGCGATGGTTGGTTATCGACTCGACAAAACACTCTCTGAATTTGGAGGCGTATCCCGTGGAATATGCCAGACGGATGAGAATAATTTCCTTACCCGCATTGTCGAGACCCATAAAATCAGGCAGGAAGGCGATGTGATCCTTTGTGAGTCAGCTGATAATGCTACTGTTGAACTTGGAAATGATGAAACAGTATCGATGAACTTCTGGGGATTCCATCCTTCGGTATTTACCAACATTGAGAATCAATTCATCGATTTTTTAAAGGCAAACATCGATGCCCCGAAATCTGAATTCTATATCCCTTTTGTTGTTTTTGAGATGATCAAAGCAGGCCAGGTAAAGGTAGAGGTACTAAAAGCTGATTCCCCCTGGTTTGGTGTTACCTTTCAGGAAGACAAGCCATTTGTAGTCGACCAGATTCAAAAGTTAACTGATCAGGGAGTTTATCCTGCGAAACTTTGGTAAAAAAGGGTTAAGTAAAAAGTAAAAAGGCAAAAGTAAAAAGGTAAAAGTAAAAAGGTAAAAAAGCGTTCCTTTTTTCTTTTGCCTTTCTTATTTCATAGTTCGATATTGGAAATTGTTCCTAAGCTTCAATCGTGAATTTCCTTCCATCCAACTCTTGTTATTTGAGAAGAATCTTCTCGCCTTTTATCTCACGACCAATAAATGTGGTAGCATTCTTCTCAAATACTTCAATATTCTCGGTCGTATAATATTTAACGATCCCGGATTTAGAACATCTTTGATCCATGTCAGGATGCCGGTGCAAGTAATCAACCAAGCTGGCACTTACTACTTTCCCCTGTTCAAGAACCTTTACTCCATCGGGCACATATTTCTTTATGACCGGCATCAATAAGGGGTAATGGGTGCACCCCAGTACAATGGCATCTATTTGAGAATCTAAAGCCATTAAATTCCCGATATTCTTTGAAACGAAGTAATCCGTGCCCGGAGAATCAATCTCGTTATTCTCGACCAAAGGCACCCAAATCGGGCAAGCTTCCTGGGTAGTCTTTACTACTTTACCCCCGGCCCATTTCTCAAGTTCGATAGGGTATGAATTGGAAAGTACCGTTCCTACGGTTCCCAAAATGCCGACATGGCCGTTACGGGTAACCTGTCCGATGGACTCAACGGCCGGGCGTATGACTCCTAGTACTCTCTTATCCGATCCAAGGGTGGAAAGATCGTTTTGCTGAATGGTACGCAAGGCCTTAGCCGAGGCCGTATTGCAGGCCAGAATGACCAAAGGGCATCCCATTTCAAAAAGACGGGTAACCGCCTGTAAGGTGTATTCATAAACTACTTCAAACGATCGTGAACCATAAGGCGCCCGGGCATTGTCGCCTAAGTAAATAAAGTCGTACTGCGGCATATCCTGAATGAATTCTTTCAGGATGGTCAATCCGCCATAGCCGGAATCAAAAACACCAATGGGTTGAAGGGAGGACATATGAATAAGAATTTTAACAAAATTAAAAAAGCCATCTTAACAAAGATGGCTTTTTTAATTTTTTGTGATTCAAAACTATTTAATACCTAATTTAGTTTTCACAAGAGGAAGAATATCAAGACTTTCCTTTGAATTGTAAAGAATCGTCCTTGAACCTGGACTCATATCAAATACATAAATAAGGCCTTTTTCAGCTCCAACTTCCTTTACAGCCTTATCAGCTTTATCGAAAACAGGTTTCAGTAATTCTCCTTGTTTAGCTTGGAGTTGTTGACTTGCAGATGCCTGATAATTTTGAACCCGTTCGTTTAACGTATTCACTTCTTCTAATTTAATCTTGCGCGTTGTTTCAGTCATCGAATCCTGCTTTGCAGCGTATGCCTCGTACTTCGCTTGCAATTCCTTCTGCATATCACCATAAGCATCTTCTATCTCTTTCTGAAATGCCAGGAATTGTTTTTCTGCTGCAGCTCTTTCTGGCATAGCACCAATTAAGGCCTGCATATCAATATGACCAAATTTAGGTGCCTGAGCATTGGCAAAACCTGCTGACAACAACAGTACTCCTAAAACAAAAATTTTCAACAAACTTTTCATACTTTACTGGATTAGTTTTTTGCGACAAATTTATAATATTAATTCTTATAACCAAGTTTTGTCAATACCTGATCCGAAAGATCAAACTTCGGATTGGTATAGATTAAGGTAATACCATTGGCTTTATCAAAGATAACGGCATAGCCTCCTTCGGTAGATATTTCCTGGATAGCATTAAAAACATCATCCTGAATGGGTTTTACTAACCCTTGACGTTTTTTAAACAAATCTCCTTCCCTTCCAAAATACTTGCGTTGCAATTCCTTGTATTCTTTTTCCTTGGAGATGATCACATCCTCACGTTTGCGTTTCATTTCATCCGAAAGCAATACACTCTCTGATTGAAAATCCTTATACATCTGTTCCACTTCGGCATGCATCGATTCAAGTTCCTTTTGGTACTGCGCTGAAAGCTGGTCTAGTTGCTCCTGAGCTGCCTTATATGAAGGAATGTTATCAAGAATGTACTCTGTATCAACATAGGCAAATTTCTGTGCAAATGATGTTGATATTCCAAGCAACAAAATCCCGGTAATAATAAACAGTTTTCTCATGATGAATATTTTA
>JACMKG010000115.1 GCA_014380255.1 Prolixibacteraceae bacterium
CTCAAAATGTTTTTCAAAAATATGCGATATATTACGGTGACGACGGGAAAACCCCCTCAACAACTGACTCATAGCAGTTTTCACTTCCTTTTCAGGTAATGCTAATACCTGCCGGATAATGTTGGCTGAACGATCATCACTAAGGTGTAAAAAACGGGCAATTACACGCGAAGGATCGGGAGAGAAAATGACTTTTTTTCTATTTACTGCTACTGCCATGATATTCAGTATTAAATAAACATTTAAATTGTTATACTAATATAAAAATTCCTTGAGGGGTTTTTATCAATTTGAATAAAAAATTAATCCTCTTCATTCAAATTCAAATGGAGAAGTATTTCTGAAAACCATTAACTCCTATGAAAAGTTGAGATTCGTTGCTCCCGTATAAGAAAAACTATTTTTACTATCGTGAGTCCGACAAAATAAAATTAACATGAAATGCCTTTACAGATATCGATTGTACCAAATGTTGTTCGAAGATCGTTCGATGGTCGTTCGATGGTTGTTCGATGGTCGTTCGTTCTGCAACGAATCACCTATGTATCACCAATGAACCATTTTTCTATCACTTTCTTTTGATTACTGAGTATGGGTATGGCAGGTTAAAGAAACATATTAGTTGCTTTTTCTCCTTCCAATCTCTCTGATTGATATAATTCCCCGTATGTGTAAGTAGTAAATGATGTAAATTCTAAAGAGAATTTTGTAACAGAATTACCCATCATTTTCTTCATATTGCCCTTTGTAAAGTATTCATGTAACAACAAGTAATACAGCCAAATAAATGAGTTGAACGAATGATTGATTTAATCCTTATGGCTTAAATTTCAAATTCAAAAAATATATTTAATAAACTAACAATAAGGCTATTAACCATTTATTCGAACAAAACTACTATGCTTGGAGTTATATGATAGAGGACTAATAGACAGATAATAAACTATTTATAAATAATTACTTTAAACAAACAGCAGCGATATGAAAACTTCGAAAGATACAAGCCTATTTATTGGAGCATTGGCTATAGGAGCCTTGACCGGAGCAGCTTTGGGGTTATTATTCGCTCCTTACAAAGGGGCACGTACACGCAACCGAATTGTTCTAAGGACTAAGTACCTGGGTAAAGATATCCGGGAAATGGTTGAAAGAGAAGCAAATGCTTTAATGGAAAAAGCACACAAGCTTAGCGAAATTGCAGGTGATACGATGCATGATATCAGATCAAGTGTAAGAAAAAATGCTGCCAGACTGAAAGAGCAGCAAAATTAACATATCATGTAATGCATATACATCATGGTAAAAGTTAAAAAAGAGGGAATTGTCCTTGAAAAGACAGACCTTCCTTTTGAAAACGTAGCTGTATTAAATCCAGCAGTTATCAAGGAAGGGGATAGTGTCCATCTGTTTTACCGTGCTGTAAGAAAAGGAGAATATTCAACCATCGGCTATTGCAGGCTCGATGGGCCCATTGAGGTAGCCGAGCGGTTGGATTTTCCGCTCATTGATGCTGAACTGGAGATTGAAAAGCAAGGGCTGGAAGATCCACGCATCGTGAAGATTGATGATCTTTATTACCTGTCGTATACGGCTTATGATGGTTTCAATGCCCGGGGCGCTTTGGCAACATCCAAGGATTTAAAGACTTTTAAAAAACATGGATTGATAGCACCTCCTATCCGATATACCGATTTTATGGCAGGCAATAAAACAGGGGGCAAGATGAGCGGTAAGTACTACCGCAGTCAATTGTATTATTACAAGGAATCGGAACCAGGCAAAACACTGATGCTTTGGGACAAAAATGTAGTTTTCTTTCCACGAAGGATTAAAGGAAAGCTAGTCTTTTTTCATTGCATAAGACCGGGGATTCAAATGGTCTCAGTCAATAACCTGGAGGATTTGACCAAAGAATTCTGGGATCATTATTTTCATCGTTTTCAGGATCATATATTCATGGACCCTGTCTTTGAACATGAGTCCAGTTATATAGGCAGCGGATGTCCTCCCATCGAAACAGAATACGGATGGCTGATGATTTATCACGGAGCCCGGGAAACCAACCAAGGGATGGTATATTCAGCTTGTGCAGCCGCTTTACTTGATTTGGAGAACCCGGCAAGGGTAATAACCCGTTTGCCTTATGCTTTATTTGAACCCGAGTATTCCTGGGAGACAAAAGGAGAGGTTAACAATGTAGTTTTCCCCACTGGTACAGCCTTGTTTGGAGATACACTGTTTATTTATTATGGTGCTGCCGATGAGCACATTGCATGCGCTTCGGTAAGTTTATCGAAGCTGGTTGCTGAACTAATAAATAGTTGGTAACCGGAATTATACATTAAAAAACTTTGTAAGATGGAAGATAAGAACTTAAATAAACAAACGATTGATGATACGAACCGTCTCAAAGAAATGTTTGGATATGATATCATAGCTTCAGATGAAGCTAATCGTTTTAAACGTAGAGAAAAGGAGGAAGGGGCATCAAAGCTACCTGAAATACTGGTTATCTCCTCCTATCCTCCACGCGAGTGTGGAATAGCAACCTATTCAAAAGATCTGATAACATCCCTAAACAAGGAATTCGATCAGTCTTTTGATATTAAGGTGTGCGCATTGGAATCGGGGGATGAAACATTTGATTACGGGGATGAAGTAATATATACACTCAAGACTTCGCAATCCACTTCATTTTTTCCCATTGCATTATCAATAAATCAAAATAAGAATATTGAATTAGTCGTATTGCAACATGAATTTGGATTCTTTCATAAACAGGAAGAAGCATTTCTGCAATTTGTACATCAGCTGACAAAGCCTGTGGTTTGTGTTTTTCATACGGTCTTACCACATCCTAATGAAACGTTCAAAGCAAAAGTACAACAGATAATTGCTGCCTGTAAGTCCATCGTGGTCATGACTCACAATTCGGAACAAATCCTGATTAACGACTATGAAATACCACAGGATAAAATCACCGTAATTGCGCATGGAACCCATCTAGCTGAACATGTGGATGATGATCATCTGAAAGAAAAATACGGATTAGGCCATCGTAAAATACTAAGCACCTTTGGCCTTTTAAGTGCAGGGAAGAACATTGAAACCACCCTTGATGCATTGCCAGCCATCATTCAGACAAACCCTGAGGTCTTGTTTCTTATCATCGGGGCAACCCACCCCGAGGTTGTAAAATCAGAAGGAGAAGTTTACCGGCGCAAGCTGGAAGCCAAAGTCCAGCAAAACGGGTTAACGGATCATGTAAAATTCATTAACCGCTACCTTGAGTTGTCAGAATTACTCGAATATCTGCAACTGACCGATATTTATGTGTTCAGTTCCAATGACCCCAATCAGGCCGTAAGCGGAACCTTTGCCTATGCGATGAGTTGTGGCTGCCCCATTATATCAACGCCCATACCTCATGCCAAAGAACTGTTGACTGAAGATACTGGTTTAATCTTTGATTTCGGGAACTCCGCCCAATTGGCTGAGGCAGTTATTAAATTACTGAATGATGATCCGTTAAGAAAGAATATGATCGTCAACACCTTGCAGAAGATTGTTTCTACTGCTTGGGAAAACTCAGCCGTTGCACATGGAATTCTGTTTCACAAGCTAACTGATTCAAAGATTACGCTCCACTATAATCTGCCACCAATCAGGCTTGATCATATCTATCGGATGACAACAGATTTTGGAATGATTCAATTCGCCAAAATCAGCCAGCCTGATATGGATTCAGGGTATACACTCGATGACAATGCCAGGGCATTGTTGACCCTATGCATGCATTACGAAATGTTCCCCAACGAAAAGGATTTAATCTACATGCAGAAGTACCTGGATTTTATCATATACTGCCAACAGCCTGAAGGTAATTTCTTAAATTATGTAGATGCAGATAAAAACTTTACGGAACAGAATCAGTCGGTGAATCTGGATGATTCAAATGGAAGGGCTATATGGGCCTTAGGTTACCTTATTTCCAAGAAGTCGATACTTCCATCCGAATTGATATCTCTGGCCCGCATAACCATGGAGAAAGCCATTCCTGCGCTCGAGAATATATATTCAACACGGGCTATGGCTTTTGGAATTAAAGGATTGTATCATTACCAGCATGAATTGTCAAAAGTGCCGGTGGCCTTGACGGTAAAAACACTGGCTGACAGGCTGGTTCAGATGTATAATCACGTGTCAGAAAAAGAATGGGAATGGTATGAAAGCTATCTGACCTATGCAAATAGTTTATTGCCCGAGGCTTTAATATGTGCATGGTTGGTAACCGGCGATGACCAATACAAGCAAATTGCACGTGAATCATTTAATTTCCTTCTCTCTCATATTTATACCGAAAGTGGAATCGAAGTTATCTCCAACAAAAACTGGTTCATAAAAGGGCAGGAAAAAGAAAAGTTTGGAGAGCAGCCCATTGATGTAGCATACACCATAATGGCCTTGAGTAAGTTTTACGATGTATTTAAAGATCCTGAGTATTCACACAAGTTAGTTGTAGCCTTTAATTGGTTTTTAGGCCACAACCGTTTAAATAAAATCATCTACAATCCACGAACAGCAGGCTGTTTTGATGGACTGGAGGAGGACAACATTAACCTTAACCAAGGGGCAGAATCAGTTTTAAGTTACCTGATGGCGCGCATGACCATTGAACAGCATTTGGAAGCTAAACCTCGTCAAAAACAAAAAGTAGAACATTTAAAGAAGTATACAAAGCAGGTAATGGGGAGCTAGTGGTGGACAAGGAAGAAGTAAAAAGTAAAAAGGGAAAGAAGGGGAGAGAAAACACGGGGGCGAGGGGACGAAAAAATGGGAAAGTAGGGATATCGTTCATTGGCGTGATTCTTGATAAGATAGTATAGAAGCTACTGGCTGCTGGCAAACCATTGATGTATCATTGAAGCATCTCTCTTGCCAGCAGCCAGTAACTAGCAGCCAGCGGCTCGCTTGTTCTAATTATTTATGAATACCAAAATTTACACTCAATTGAATATTTAAACAAGTATGGAATTCGTAGATTATTATAAAATATTAGGAATCGATAAAAACGCAACCGATAAGGATATTAAAAATGCTTACCGTAAGCTGGCGCGAAAGTATCATCCTGATTTGCATCCCAATGACAAGGAAGCCAAAGCTAAATTTCAACAGATCAATGAAGCCAATGAAGTATTGAGCGATCCTGAAAAACGCAAGAAATACGATCAATATGGCCAAGAATGGAAACATGCCGAAGAGTATGAAAAGGCCAGCCAATACCAACAACAATCATCCCAGTCAAGAAATGCCAGATACACCAACATGGGAGCCGATGAAGGCTTTTCTGATTTCTTTGAATCCATGTTTGGAGGCTTTGGCGGTGGTGCTAGAGGCCGCCAGGTGAGATACAGGGGTGAAGACTACAAAGCAGAACTACAGCTTGATCTCATTGATGCGTATGAAACTCATAAAAGAACCCTTACGGTCAACGGGAAAAACATACGTATCACTATTCCCGCGGGTATAGAAAATGGACAAACTATTAAAATTGCAGGCCATGGAGGTGAAGGAATCAATGGCGGACCCAATGGCGATTTGTACATCACATTCGTGATAGCCAATCATCCCCGATTTAAACGCATTGAGGATAATTTACACACAACTGTTGATCTGGATCTTTACACAGCTGTACTTGGTGGCGAAATTACAATTGAAACACTTACCGGGAAAGTAAAGCTTAAAATAAGTCCAGAGACCCAGAACGGTACAAAAGTCAAGTTAAATGGTAAAGGATTCCCTGTGTATAAAAAGCCGGGTGAATTTGGGGATTTATATGTAACCTATGAGATTAAGATTCCTACCAACTTAACACAGGCGCAAAAAGACCTGTTTATTCAATTGTCAAAACTATAAAAATTATAAAGATGGATAGAACGAAATTAATACCAGCTGATGAATTCTGTGCCATCCACAACATAGAGTTTTCTTTCATTCAAAGCCTGGAGGAAACGGGTTTAATAGAGATTAAAACCATTGAAGATACAGGCTTTATCCCCGTTAACCAGATTTATGACCTTGAGAGAATGGTACATCTGCACAATGAACTCGATATTAACATTGAAGGCATTGATGCGATTACCCATTTACTGCATCGAATCATGGATCTGCAGGAGGAAGTAAGGATGCTTAAACTAAGACTACGATTGTTTGAGAATGATTCCTTCGATTAATGTAATTCCTTCTCTAGGTAGACATTAAAAGAAACAGGTAGATTAATAAGAATTATGAAACTATATTTTTTGAAACGTGTAAAAATTAAATAATGGATTTAACAGACGTGGAATTACAAGATTCCAACGGAACGTTTGATCTACAGTAATCAATTTAAAACAGATGATTATGAAAATGTTCAAATTTATTTTACCAGCTATCTTATCCTCAGCCCTTTTATTATCGGGTTGTTCATCACTCAATAAAACTCAGAAGGGTGCAGGTATAGGCACCGTTGCAGGCGGTGCCGCAGGTGCCGTTATCGGACGGGCATCAGGCAATACGGCCATGGGCACTGTCATTGGAGCTGCCGTTGGTGGCGTGACAGGCGCAGTTATTGGCAGACAAATGGACAAACAAGCTGAAGAAATCAGGAATAAGGTTCCCGATGCTAAAGTCGAACGCGTTGGTGAAGGTATTGTTGTCGAATTCAAAAACAATATACTCTTTGGATTCGATAAATCTGACCTTACTAATGAAGCAAAAGAAAATCTAGGCAATCTGGTAACTGTATTAAATGACTATCCTGATACGAATATTGCAATCTATGGACATACTGATGCTAAAGGTTCAGATGCTTACAATCAGAAACTCTCTGAAAGAAGAGCAAAGGCCGTTTCAGATTACCTGGCCAGCAACAACATTACTTCAAATCGTCTGACGACCAAAGGATTTGGAGAAACACAACCTAAAGTAACGGGAGAATCCGAAGAAGCAGCTGCCCAAAACCGCCGAGTAGAATTTGCTATTACAGCTAATGAAAAAATGAAACAGGAAGCCGAATAAGATATTGAAAACCAATATCATTTTTACACAATCATTTTTAACATCTAAATGAGAAAAGTATGAAAAATAAAATAGTATTCTTAGTTGCAATCCTTACTATGTTTGGATTTTATGCCAATGCACAAACCATGGAGGACGAAGGTGCTTCATTTGGCCTTAGAGGTGGCGTGAACTTTCAAAATATCAATGGGGAGGATCCCAGTGGTGATAAATGGGAAAATGACATGGCTGTTCGTTTTAATGCAGGTGTTGTCGCAAACATTCCTGTTGCTCCTGAATTCTATTTCCAGCCAGGATTACTTTATACTACTAAAGGAGCAAAATTTAACGGTGAAGTATTAGGGATTGATACCAGTTCTGAGTTAAACACCTCCTATCTGGAATTACCTTTAAGTTTCCTTTACAGACCACTCCTGGGCACTGGACATATTTTGTTAGGCTTTGGCCCTTATGTAGCCTATGGATTAGGAGGAAAATTTGAATCTGGGGACAATGAATTGGATATCAAATTTGGAGATGAATCATCAGATGATTTCTTTTACTTGAAAAGAATGGATTATGGAGCTAATCTATTCTTTGGTTATGAATTGCAAAATGGATTATCTGTTCAACTTAACACTCAACTTGGATTAGCTAATATCTTACCTGATGTTGCAGATAATGATGCAACTTTCAAGAACACGGGTTTTGGAATCTCCTTGGGCTACATGTTCTAAGCTCATGAAGTTATTCCTAGATGAATGATTTGCGGTGTTGAGCACAAGTCAATAAAAATCATATAAGTATACCAAAGAGAGGTTGTTTACAAAAACAGCCTCTCTTTTTTATTCTTGCCTTTCATGAATTAAAATACGATGATGTTTACCCCTGTATGAAGAAACCTTTTAGCAGGGTTTATTGTTTCATTGTCGAATGTTACATTCTGTTTTTTTTAAAACATGAATTCCTGAGATACTGCAATTTAATTCACACATATATTCCAACGGCATGAAAGAATTTATCAAGAATAACAGCTTATCGCTCGTATTCTTCCTTCTGTTTTTAATTGCTTTGGTTGGACAAATCATCTTTGGCCTACAGGAACACAACATCGAGCTCCTTGAACAAGGAGGCGCTTCGTTGTCACTGGCATCCTACCTGTCTTCAGGTCATTTTATTCAATCAACTTTCGAGAACTGGGAAAGTGAATTCCTGCAAATGACCCTTTTTGTGGTCTTTACCATTTTCCTTCAGCAAAAAGGCTCTTCCGAATCCAAAGACTTTGATAAGAAAGAAGAGGTCGACCGTGAACCTTCTTCCCGCAAAAAGGATGCGCCTTGGCCGGTAAAAAAAGGAGGTTGGATACTGACAATCTATAAATACTCGCTCACCATTGCCTTTACCCTTTTATTCCTGGTCTCGTTTGTCCTTCACTTTTATGGAAGCCTGAAGGATGAAAATGTAAAACTGGCCTTGAAATCATTGCCCACTGAATCGGCCATTGAATACCTTACCAACGCACGTTTCTGGTTCGAATCCTTTCAAAACTGGCAAAGTGAATTCCTCTCGGTCTTTGCTATTGTTATTCTGTCCATCTTTCTAAGGCAAAAAGGCTCTCCACAGTCAAAACCTGTCGATGCGCCTTATTATGAAACCGGCGAATAACCAGCGAGTTAACAGGAGCTTTAATCATTTAAAATGAACACATAGGTACATAGGACACATAGAAAAAAGAAGGAAAAATGAAAAAGGCAAAAGGAAAGTGATTAGTGATCAGTCACAATTTACAGTGCCTTCGGGTTCTGGCGACAGCTTCGTTCCCTCGTTCCTTCTTCAGACGATCAATCCATCAGTCCATCAATCCATCAATCCATACTTTTAAAAACCTTACCTTTTTTTCCACCTTAGTAACGCAGCAAGGATGATGCGCAAAACCGTCCGCGTAAGATGCTGTTAAAAGAGAAATAGATGTTGCGGACGAAAAGGCTATAACAATGCTTTGAATAATAACACATACTTGAAGTTGTACATTCCAAAAGAAAAGAATATCCAATAATGAATATTCAATACTCAATATACAATAGCCTTGATCAATGCTTACTTGGAATTTGGAATCTGAAACCAGAAATTTAAAACCAATCCATCCGTACCTGACGTGGGGTCAAAAAATAAAGGGACTATATTCAAATAGCCCCTTTATTTTTGATATATTAATGTATGCAAACAGGAAGTCCGAGTCAATAATTAGCGGCGTTCTTCTTGATGATGTTCTATATCCCGTAGGGCTCTAACCTGATCGTGATCAGCCTTGATTAGGTTACGCTGCCTTGCTATCAAAGCATACATGGGTGATGACATACTGCCTCCTACTTCTTCCAGCTCCTTTAAAGCCGAGTCGTAGGTATCAACAGCTACATCTTCGCCATATTCACAGGAATCAAGAATTGTTTTACGGTCTCTGCCCGTTAGAGCAGCTTTCACATCCATCCATGCCCTGTAGAATTTACCTGAGATTTTAGTACCTTCAGCAGGTTCTCCACCCAGTGAGCGCACTTCATCTACCAATTCCTGACGGCATCTTTGGCTGGTACGGATAAAAGAAGCAAACAAGTTTCTTAAATCCATCTCGTCCGTTTCTTTTGAAGCCTTTTCATATCCTTCAATTCTGTCGTTGTTGATCTCGATAAGATCATTTATAACGTCGATTTTCTTGTCGTTGTCCATGGTATAAATTTTAAATTGTTTATAGCTCATATTTCCATCAAAACTAAAGAGAATTAACCAACTGCACGTTACACGATTCTACCGATATCTTACATCATTTAGCCACAACGGACAAGGCAAAAGTGAAAAGTAAAAAGGAAAAGGGAGGCCGGAGAATGGAAACCGGAATGCCCTGACTCTGAAGGAGTCGAATGTCAATAGCCATGAGTGCAACTCGTGGGAACAAGGCAAAAGGCAAAGTTATGATTTGCCCCCCTCATACTCCCCCTCTCCCATTCGTGTTTTTTCGCCCCTCGTTCCTTTTTCTTTTTTCTTTTTTCTTTTTTCCTTTTGACTTGCCACATTTGCCTTGTCCCTCTATTCATGTAATTTTCATTCCAAATTGTGTAACGTTTTAATAGCCATAAATGCTGATCTTTATATTCTAGCGGCTATTGCAATCAATGTTTCCTGTCAGCGAACTTGAGCATATCCGCGTAATCCGCTTTAATCCGCATAATTCTTATACTATGAATACAATCACTACACCCGACGGAACTCAGATTTATTTCAAAGATTGGGGTTCAGGCCGCCCAGTTGTTTTCAGTCATGGCTGGCCTCTTAGTTCAGATGCCTGGGAATCGCAGATGGTCTTTCTGGGCCAGCATGGCTTCCGATGCATTGCTCACGACCGCCGTGGCCATGGGCGATCAAGTCAGCCTTGGGAAGGCAACGACATGGATACCTATGCCGACGATCTGGCCGAAGTGATCAATACCCTCGATCTGGAGGATGCCATCCTTATTGGCCACTCTACCGGGGGAGGCGAAGTAGCCCGCTACATTGGGCGCCACGGCACTGCCCGTATTGCCAAAGCGGTACTGATGGGCTCGGTTACCCCCATCATGATGAAAACTGCTTCCAATACTGAAGGGGTGCCTATGGAGAAATTCGACGAGATACGTGCAGGGGTTACCGCCGACCGCTCCCAGTTCTTCATGGACCTTACCACCCCTTTCTACGGGGCTAACCGCAAGGATCATAAAGTCACCCAGGGAACCCTTGACGCCTATTGGTTCATGGCCATGCAGGGCGGTCTGTGGAATGAACTGGAATGTATCAAGGCTTTCTCGGAAACTGACTTCAACGAAGACCTGAAGAAATTCGATATCCCGACCCTGATCATTCATGGCGACGACGACCAGATTGTACCCATTGCCACAACGGCCATGTATACAGCCAACCTTGTTAAGAATGCCACCCTGAAAGTATATCCAGGAGGCTCTCATGGTCTGGCCGTAACGCACAAGGATGAGCTGAACAAGGATTTACTGGCATTTATCAAGGGCGAATAAATAAATAATGCAAGACTTCCCCAATAATACGAATAACCTTAAACCGCCTGAGAAGTTGCTTAATCGCCGTGTGCACATGGCCAATGAGCGCACTTTTCTGGCATGGATACGCACGAGTATCGGGATAATGGCCTTTGGCTTTGTGCTCGAGAAGTTTGCCCTTTTCACCAAACAAATGGCTTTTATTCTTGGGCAACAGGTTGCAGCCGAAACTTCTGTTCCTTCACATGGCTATTCAGCCATCCTTGGAATTGTACTCGTGAGTCTTGGAACCGTCATGGCGGCACTTGCTTTTGTCAGGTACAAAAAGATTCAGAAACAAATAGATAGCGACACATGGCAAACCTCCTCCAAACTCGATGCTTTGTTGACATTCGCGGTGTTTGCCATTGGCATTATGCTCGTTATATATTTGATTTATAACCATTAAAAACCCATAGTCGATCTCTCAACCATGAGCCTAGCCCTTTGCCAGCCTGTTTAGGTATTGCAGATGTCAGGCGGGATATAATTCGTTTCAACATCTATTTTCAACCGTCTCCTCTATTTTTCTTTTCATGAATAACAAAAGTTCAAACATTTGGGCTTGATATTTCTTGATTTGAAAATATTAAATTCCATAAAGTACCCTTGAAACTTTTGAGGGATCAAACGTATAAACCTGGGTAGGCAGAAATGTTTTAGGTTCCTTCTGATTGTGCTGAATAAAGTTTCAAGAGACTGTAAAGGTTGAATTTGGTTAATTAGGTGCAAAAGGAGGCATCCGGTCCATGCATCTCTTTATTAACTGGATATAATACTCCATAGGCACCAACTCTATATTAACTCTATATCAAGTCTATATATGGGCTAACTTAAGTTTTCAAAACTTTAGAGTTGATATAGAGTTAATATAGACCTAATATAGAGTTTGCGGCTATGGAAGGTTATGTTTTAATAAATAAAGTGCAAGTCCTTTGCATGATTCATCCTTTAATTACTGTTTTTTGTACCTGATTCAATACAGTTTATCCCCTTACTCCAGGGATGAAGTGGAATGGGTGTGACTTTACTTTTAAAAATGAAAATGCGGTCACAGATCGCAGCTCCCGTGGATAGTGCATAAAATCAACATTCCCATTCATGAAGCCTACCTGCACATACTCAATATATGAATCGGGAGACAGGGCTATTGACTTTTGATATTAATAATTCATCTTACGCAAAAACATTAATATGTAAAAATAACACTGATTGATAGAAAAAAAAGGATCACATAATAATATTTGTGGAAAATAAAGTAAATACTAAGCTCTTAAAAATAAACATTCCTTATTTTGGCCTTGAACAACACAACAATTTCATGTGATTACCTTTTCCCTTTATTTTATAATTCCATATTCTTCCGTAAGGTGAGTTAATAAGACTAAAAATTCACATCCTCCTTTTAATGAGGGCTTTTGTTAAATCAAGGGTTGTATGAAATCGATTGTATCATTTGCCATGAAATCTGGCTTCAGCATCAAACATTAATTCTTAGTTAAAATCAAAACATTTCATTTAAAGAATTAATTCTTTAAATAGATTTTACCTATTTTTACACCGAAATCAAATGTATAATTTCAGTAAAAGAATATGAGCAATTCTGAAATCATTAAGAAAACCAATTCTGTTCCGGAACCCACATTGCGAAGGCTTCCGGGGTATTTGTTTTTTCTTCAAAAAATAAAGGAAGAAGGAATGCTCAATATATCAGCGCCTGTTATAGGGAAGAGTCTGAATTGTGACCCGACACAGGTGGTAAAAGATCTTACTTTCACGGGAATAAAGGGCAGACCAAAGGTTGGCTACAACATATATGAACTGATTCATGCCTTGGAGGAATTTTTAAGATTCAACCGAACCAACGAGGCTTTTTTGGTGGGTGCCGGAAATCTTGGATCTGCGCTCATGTCTTTCCAGGAACATCAATCGCTGGGGCTGAAAATCATTGCGGCCTTTGATGTCGATACCAATAAAACAGGTCGACTCATAGGTGGAATTAATGTACTGGATTACAGCAAACTACTTCAATTGGCTGGACGCCTTCATGTAAAAATTGGCATTCTTACTACTCCAAACCATGCAGCTCAGACTGTTGCTGAAGATTTGGTCAGCTGTGGAATTAAAGCCATTTGGAATTTCACTTCGGCAAACCTGGTTTTACCCAGCGGCATCATCGTTCAAAATACTTCCATGAGTTCATATGCTGCGGTATTGCTGCGGCGACTAACCGATTCAGGCTACTAACTTAAAAACAACAATCATGAAAAAATTAAAACCCTTGATATCATGTTTGAAAATTTAAATAAAGAATTATTTCTTTATTGTATTAAATACAGACATAAGCAATAGTGTTGAAAACCATAGAGTCACTAAACCTTGGCAAACACTTTAGGCGTATCAAATCAGGAATAAATTATAAATGAGCAAATTAACACTTTATACATTACACAATTAAAATACTAAAGCCATGAGAAAATTTATTATTTCTATCACAGGAGAACAGTTTGAAGTAGAAGTCGAAGAGGTAACAGCAGAAAGAATGTACTCTTCTTCAAAAGTCAACACCATAAGAAACGGGGAAAACAAGCAAAATGGATCAGATACGTTAGTCCGTCATAAAACAGGAGCAACAACGGTTGATTCACCTATGCCTGGAAGCATCCTGCGGATTTTGGTAAATCCGGGCGATGTAGTTTCAAAAGGACAGAAATTGTTTGTTTTGGAAGCAATGAAAATGGAAAATGAAATTGGAGCACCAGCTTCGGGACGTGTAGCCGTCGTTAAAGTAAATGTTGGAGATGCTGTTACTGCAGGTCAAGAAATTATTATTCTGGAATAAAATTGTATAACGTATGACACCATTAAAGATAACAGAAACAATCCTTAGGGATGCCCATCAGTCGCTGATTGCCACACGCATGACATTGGACGAGATGTTACCCATTGTTGAAAAGCTGGATAATGTGGGATATCATTCACTGGAAGCATGGGGAGGTGCAACTTTTGACAGCTGCCTGCGCTTTTTAAATGAAGATCCATGGCATCGGTTAAGAGAGATCAAAAAGCTGGCTAAAAAGACGCCCCTCCAAATGCTGCTGCGCGGACAAAACTTGCTGGGTTACAAACACTATTCCGATGACGTTGTTGAATATTTTATTCAAAAGTCGATTGCTAACGGAATGGATATCATCCGTATTTTTGATGCCCTGAATGATCCGAGAAACGTTGAAACATCCATCAAGGCATGTAAGAAAGAAGGAGGTCATGCCCAGGCTACGGTATCCTATACAACAAGCCCAGTGCATACCCTTGAATTATTTGTTGAAGATGCCAAACGATTGGAATCAATGGGAGCCGACTCTCTTTGCATCAAAGATATGGCCGGTTTATTGCTGCCCTATTCTGCCTTTGAATTAATCAGCCAATTAAAAAAGAACATTCAGATCCCCATAGCTCTGCATACACATTATACCAGCGGGGTAGCTTCCATGACTTACCTGAAAGCCATTGAAGCGGGAGTGGATGTGGTTGACTGTGCAATTTCACCTTTGTCAATGGGTACTTCTCAGCCTCCTACTGAGTCCTTGGTTGCTTCATTAAAGGGAACAGAACGTGATCCCGGACTTGATTTAGGCAAGTTGAGTGAGATTGCGGATTATTTCCGTCCGATAAGGGAGAAATACATCGCCTCAGGGTTGCTTGACCCCAAAATGCTTGGAGTAGATGTAAATGCCTTGATCTACCAGGTTCCCGGAGGAATGTTGTCGAATTTGATATCACAGCTCAAACAGTCGAATGCCGAAAGTAAGTACGAAGAAGTATTGCGCGAAGTGCCTCGCGTTCGTGAAGACTTTGGTTTTCCTCCGTTAGTTACCCCATCCAGTCAGATTGTTGGAACGCAGGCCGTTTTGAACGTACTGATGGGTGAAAGGTACAAAATGGTGCCCAAAGAATCGAAAGCCCTGGTAAAAGGTGAATACGGAAAAACACCCGGCGTTATATCGGATGAAATTATTAACAAGATATTGGGTGATGAAGAACGCATTACCTGTCGCCCGGCCGATTTGTTGGTGCCAGAACTCGCCTCAGCCATTGAAGCTGTAAAAGAATATGCTGAACAGGATGAGGATGCCCTTTCTTACGCCATGCTTCCCCAGGTAGCAGAGAAATTCTTTAAAGCACGAAAAATGGGTTTCCCTTCCACTGAAAAAGCGTCTCCCGTGGCAGTAAAACCTGCGCCCAATGAAAAGAATGGCTTTGACAAAAAAGTAGTAGCTGCCATTGCAACCACTGTGGCAATGATGGCCAGTGAAGAGGGAAAGACGCTGAAGATTAACAACATCCGAAAATACAGCCCTTGGTCTATGTCAGCCAGGTACAATTACTAGGGATAGTACCTGACTAATTTCAGTTAAGCTAACCACCCGGTTAGCTTAACTGAAATTGCCACAAACCCTTTCAGCGGCTTTTAGCCCTGAAAGTGGTTTAGGAAGTGCTTGACAAAGCAAACAAAAGAAGGGATTTGCGATGCAGAATACAGGGAGACATCCAAACCATTCAACATTTAACATTCAACATTTAACTATTCTTCCTTTAATTAAAATTCCAATTCAAGTTAGCAGCCATGCCCAAGGTTTGAAGTTTTACGCCTGCAAAACCAATGGCGCCTAATGGAATTTTCATGTAGGGCTGCAGACTGACACTGAGCCTGGAACTCAAACGCTGCTCGAAGGTTACCTGCAGATTGAAGACACTTAGCCAATGCTGGTTCTCATTGACCACCCGGTAGTTGATCGGGGTATCGCTGTCGGTTTCAACATAGGTGAAGCGATAATCTTCTCTCAGCATGATGTATGACGAAATGCCCGAGCCTGCACTGATGGAGCTATTTTTACCTTTGAGGAAGGTATAGCTGATGTTCAGCGGAATATCAAGTACACGACAATCGGCATACACCGATCGTGGATAATATTCAGTCCAGATATTCTGTGCGGGGTTGTAGTTTTCATACTCGGCCTCATACAGTTTTTTGGCATAAATACCCCCTGTGCTAAAGCTCCAGTTTCTGGCAAATGCAAAGGAAACCATAAGGCCAAAATCACTACCCAAACTGGCATTGCTCAGGTTATCCACCCCATTGTAATCAGGAGCGGCGAGCACGCTTAAGGCCATTAAGCGAAACGATCGTGCAGTAAGGGGCTTATCTGCAGGCTGTTCGGCGACTGCCATCATGGGTTCTTCCGCAGTAATGGATCTCTGATCAGGAGATTTGATGCTGTCAGGAAGTGTTGCACGGGGTGCATGTGAATCAGCTATCGGTACATTTACGATTGATTCAGCCGTATCATCCAGTGTGCTTAAATCTGCTATTTGCAGGGAAATCCTATCAGCAGTTTCCTTTTTCACTTCTGCGACTAAAGGCCGCTCTTTGGCAGGTGTTTGGTCGATACTCCTATCTTGGCCCAGCCCTCTGTTGGATGATGATTTAGATTGACCGATCGTCTTTTGTGCTTCGGAAGCTACTTCTGATACATTGGGCTGTTCCTTTGCATCCTGCTCTTTGGGTTGAACTTCAGCCTGCCCAATGGGTTGTATAGATTCTTTCTGCTGAACTTCGGCTTGCTTAGCAACCTGTTTTTTCTCTTCAGGCAGATAAATGCGGATGGAGAAAAACAACAGGAGCAGCGCGGCCACGCCTCCCAGACGCGTTATCCAGAAAATGCCCCGTTTCCGTTGATCATGGCGGACAAGCCGTTTCTCCAGCTTTGCCCACTCGCCTTCAGGAAATGTCACAAGGTCACCTTCAGGATTGAGTCCTTCCCGAAATAACTTGTCCATATCTTCCATATTCCTGTTAGCCATGGTGCTGTTTGATTTTCGTGAAAGGAGAAGATGAATTCCTGACGGTAGCGGCTCTTTTTAATTTCAGTAGCAGCAGAATAATAACCGAATGGGGCACTGATAACATTTGCTGTAATTTCTGCCGGGCCTTGTAAAGGTTTGAGCGGGAAGTACTGACGCTAATTCCAGTCATATCCGCTATTTCTTCATGCGAGAAGCCATCGACAGCATATAAGTTAAAGACAATGCGGTAGGCTGGAGGAAGCCGTTGAATCATGGTCAGCAAATCCTCGTAGTCGAGTTTATGCTCAACGGCCGATTCATCGGGTTTATGTTCCGACTTTTCCAACCCGACCAGGTGAGTCCATTTCAGATTAGACCGGTAATAGTCGATTGAAACATTGTACATGATTTTACTCAGCCATGCTAGAAAAGGTTTACTTTGATCGTATTTTTCGATGTTGGTAAAGGCTTTAAAGAATCCATCGTTCACTATTTCAGCGGCAGAGGATCGGTTATCAGCATAACGCAGACAAATTTTCATGGCAAAAGCATAAAGCTTCTTATACAACAATTCCTGACTTTTACGGTCGTTTTCGATACACCCCTCGATCATTCGCTGTAATTCTTCGTCAGCCATCAGGCAAGATCTAACTAATGTTGGATATGTTAACGAATACATCGCTGGCTTTGTTCGGAAATGTTTGTAAAAAGTGCCTTAGTGCCTTAGTAACTTAGTGCCTTAGTGAAAAATTACAAAAAGCAGAAATGATCAATTCAAATCAGTATTTTATGTTCTAAGAATTAGAATACGAACTCCTCACTCTGACACTAAGTTACTCAGGAACTCAGGCACTTCTTCATTCACTTTTCAGGGGCACAGTTATTAATCCAGATATTCAGTGAATCACGTGTGCTTTTGGGAAGGGGAGCTTTGCCCTGGGGCATATCCGCACGATCCTGTATCACCCTAACATAAAACTGGTCCAGATGAGGCTTTACACCGTTATAGGTAGAAAAATTACCCGTTCCCGGAGAATTACCTCCCGCATGACAAGAGATACAATGCTGAGAAATAATATTTTTCACAAAATTGTCATACGTGATGTTCATCCCAGGGAATTGAGGAGTGCAGGTTTGCGGATCAGGCATTTCATCTTCCATTTCAGGTGATGTATGTTCACATCCCCATCCAATGAGCAGGATTCCCACCATCAATATTTTAAACCCTGTTTTCATATATTGGAAGTTTTCATCATTAAAAAGCAGCCTTTAAAGTCCCGGACTATACGATTACCAGGGGCTTTAAGGCATGCTGAATAATTAGTATCCTCCTCCCCCACCACCTCCGGTTGTAGAAGTGCTTCCTACTTTGGATAACGTTGCCTTGATTTCACCACCGGGAATATTGACAGAATGAATTTGCGCATAAATTTTTCCAGCTGCCAGATCATTCGCCTGCTCAGCAGTTAGAGTTGCAGTTCCCGAATAAGTGCCACTAGTGGCCTGTTCAAAACCGGTAATAGGCACTATGACTGGGCCTGCGTCATGGAAATGCATAGCGGCGGCATTGGAAGTTAAGCCACTCCAAGTGAGTTTATAAGACAGAACCAAGGTCGTTGGATCAAAGGTAGCTGTGGCTGTACCGGTTGCAGATGTTACAACGGCATCGCCCGATTTAACAAATTCTCCCGAATATTTAACCTTGTTATCCACTACGGCTTCATCATCATCGCTACAGGATGACAATCCAATAAAAAGAACAAAAGCAGTTATTGCAACTGACTGCACATTGATTGAAATGAACCTGATAATTGTTTTCATGGCTTTAATTGTTATATGTGAATAAATAATGTTTACAATTTTGGTGTTAAAGGCCTTTTAACAAATGCTTCTATAGACAATACGCAGTGAAATAGACAAACGCTGCCTGGGGAGTAAATTAAAATACATGTTTATCCTTTATTAAGGATTGAAGGACTGAAGGACTGAGGGACTGAGGGACGAGTCATATTGACTATTAGACAATTTACTATTTACTATTTGTCGCACTAAAGATTGGTAATACGTTGAAGGACTAAAGGATTGAAGGATTGAAGGATTGAAGCTCTGGTTTTCACTTCCTTATTCCTTATTTGATATTTTTTTTGGTTTTTCTATGTGTCCTATGTGCCTATGTGTTTAATCTTTTCAGTACAAAAAAATAGAGATGCTGCACGGGCAACATCTCTATTTGTGTTTGGAGAATTTGAATCTTATTTCAGGTACTTATCAAGCCATTGTTTAAATACCCTTTGCCAGAGGATACCATTCTGTGGCTGTAGCACCCAATGGTTCTCTTCTGGGAAGATGAGTAACTGTGCAGGAACACCACGTAATACAGCCGCATTAAAGGCTGCCATTCCCTGTGAAGCCAGGATGCGGTAATCTTTTTCACCATGAATAACCAGTATCGGGGTATCCCATTTCTCTACAAACAGATGAGGTGAATTGGCATAGGAGCGCTGAGCCACCGCGTTAGATTTATCCCAGAAAGGACCACCAAGATCCCAGTTAACAAACCACATCTCTTCGGTTTCCAGGTATTGCTGATCGAGGTTGAACATTCCATCATGGGCAATGAATGCCTTGAAACGCTTGTTGTGATGACCAGCCAGCCAATAGACAGAGAATCCGCCGTAACTGGCACCTACACAACCCAGGTTGTCTTTATCAACGTATGGCTCCTGGGCAACGGCATCAATGGCCGACAAATAATCCTTCATGTTCTGACCGCCATAATCGCCACTGATTTGTTCCAGCCATTCTTTTCCAAAGCTAGGCAAGCCTCTTCTGTTTGGAGCAACGACAATGTACCCGTTGGCTGCCAGTAACTGGAAATTCCAGCGGTACGAAAAGGTCTGGCTAACGGTTGACTGAGGTCCACCTGCACAAAAGAGAATGGTAGGATATTTCTTGCTGGGATCAAAGTGCGGAGGATAGATCACCCACGAGTGCATGTCCTTATTATCGGTTGTTTTAATCCAACGTTCTTCAACCTTGGCCAGGCTAAGCTGATCGAGGATAGGCTTGTTTACAAAGGTAAGCTGCGTTTCGGTGCCTGTTTGCGGATCAATGGAATAGAGCTCATCAGGAGCGCTCATCGAATGCTTCATCCCCACCAGCTTATTACCAGCTTCGGCCACGTAGGCATAATCATGAACGCCGGTGGTCACAGGAGTGATCTTTTTCGAGGCCACATCCAACTTGTAGACCTGGGTAACAGCATGCCAGCAACTCACAAAATAAATAGATTTACCATCAGCGCTCCATTTCAGGTCATTTGAATTCTGATCAAAGTCAACCGAGTAGTCTGTTTTCTCGCCTGTTTCCACATTCAGGATAAACAAACGGCTTTTATCGGCTTCATAGCCATCACGTTCCATACTTTCCCAGGCCATGAATTTACCATCGGGCGAAAAGGAAGGGTTAATATCGTATCCCATCATCCCTTCAGTCATATTCTGAGTCTGCTTGGTCTCCACGTTGTAGAAATAAATGTCGGAATTGGTAGAGATGGCATATTCCTTACCTGTTTTCTTTCTGCAGGTATAAGCGATGATTTTGCCATCGGGAGTCCAGTCGAGTTGCTCTACCCCACCAAAAGGTTTCATCGGGCTCTCAAAAGGCTGGCCTTCCAGCAGGTCCACCGCATTTTCGACCTTCCCATTGTTCAAGTCAGCTACAAAAGGATGAGGAACTGTTGCCACCCATTCATCCCAATGCTTGTACATCAAATCAGTTTCAATATGAGCATTGGCCAAAGGTAGATCAGGGAACATATCCTGAACATCAGGCTTTGCCTTTACATCAGCAGTATAGATGATTTTAGAGGCATCAGGTGAGTATTTAAAACCGGTAATCCCTCCTTTAATTTCTGAAACCTGTTGGGCATCACTTCCATCGGGATTCATTTCCCACAGCTGCATATCGCCCGATTTGTTGGACAGGTAGCCTATTTTCTTTCCGTCAGGCCTCCATTGGGCAGATGATTCCCTTTCAGGAGTTGAAGTAATCTGAACAGGCTCGCCCCCATCAACCGACAGGGTGTATAACTCACGGTACGATTTATTCTCCGGCACATTGTAATACGTAACCCCATACAATACGGTAGACTTGTCGGGTGAAACGCTGGGTTCGACCATTCGGCCGAAACTCCATAACACTTCGGGAGTCATAACATCAGAAGTAAGTTTAGGTACTTCGGGGATATAATTCTGTGTCATTTCTTTGGTTGTTTTGGGTGTTGAACAGGCAAACAAAAGAGTTGCCATGGACAGTAAATAAACGGATTTGCTCATGTGCAGGCTGATTATTTAAGTTTCTTAATTTAAATGGGTGAATTTACGGTTTGTTGGGCAATTAAAAAAGCAGGGAGCTAAGCAACTACCACCGAAATGCAACAACGACAGCCTTGGCGCTTTTTTCAGGATATGGAGAGGGGATATTTTCTGCCTCTTAAACACAAAAACACCAAATCTCACCAAATGAGCAATTTGGTGAGATTTGGTGCATTTATCCATTTTTGATTGAATGCTTTCGGCCATGAAGTATCGTGGCCCTACTTCTCTTCGATCAACAATTTAATCATCTAACCGGTCTCCCGTCTTTGGTCTTCGGTCTCCTGTCTTTTTCATCTATCCATCAGTCCTTCATTTTCAACAGGGTTCCCTACCTATCAGAATCTAAATGAATCGGCATACTCTTCAAACAAAGATTCTTTCGACTTAAAATCCTTTTTTTGAATGGCTGCCTTGATAGAATAAAGATTTTCGCCAACCTCATTTTGGATGGCATCCCTGAAATCTTTCATCCTGATATTATTCATAATAGATTCTGATAATCTTACCGCTAATTTTGGATTTTTCTTATGAAAATCTTTACCGAATTTATGATCCAAAATCAGGCACGCCGCTTCAAGTGCATTTACAGGCATAACGGAATTTCCCGAAAACCCATTTCCTATTAATTCATGCACTTCTTTTTCCAATTCTTGATTATTGTCTCTCATTTCAAGATTCCTTTCTTTTTACGTTATATTTTTACACTAAAATAGAATTTGCCCATTACAGTTTTAATAAAGATTGATTAATAAAGAATTAAAAAAAAAGGTTAGTGGTCAGTGGTCAGAGCTCGGTGATCAGTCCATCAGTCCATCAAATGATTTCCGCCTGTTCCATTGTTTTCTTCCTTCTGGGTAGAAACAAAAAATCCATCCAAGGTTAAGTCTTGGATGGATTTTTTGGTGGTATTAGGGGAATTGACTTTTACTTACGCATTTTAATTCTTACAGAACTCCTGGAGCATTTCTTCACCTAAACTTAGTTCGCCTTCTCCTTCTGAGCACTCCATCTCAGGTTGGCTTCTCTTTTGAACCTGCAAAAAGGCAGTTGCAAAGGCCAGTAAACAAACAAACGTCTTCATTCCAGTTGATTTAAGAGTTTATACTTTGAGCGGGGTAATGTAGAAATTGTGATCAAATAAAGCAACAGGTATTTTGGCAACTCAGACACAATTGATTAAAGAGATCAGAATATTTAACAAGGTAGCATCTGAGATAATCTGTTAAATATATTTCTATCCTAACAGCAGTCGATAATGAGGGGCATTTATCCTTGCAAGTTCAAAGGTTGGAAGTCGTTAATAGTTTTAGTTAAATGATTGTTATTTATAATCATTCTACATTACAGGGAAGCCCATAGACTTTGGCAAGACCACCAAACATATCTATTTTTAAAAAGATCAGCATAAAAAAAACTAACACATGTAGATATAATTTACAGAGAGACTTTCAAAAAGCAAGATCAATAGGAAACACTTCAAAGGTAAAAAATATTCCATTTTCTGTAATCCCTATATTGGATTATTCTATTGAAAGGAGGAATAAAAATTCATTCTAATTAATGCCTGTGCCTAAGCTTTCAACCCAATGCAACAGCATGGAAATATATGAATAAATTTTCTCAATTTTTTATACCATACGATGTTATAACGTTACTAGCGCAGCGCTTTGCATATCAATATAGTGTATGGTTGAAGGATGGTTTCTTAGAATTGTAGATGGATAACGCCAAGGGTAATTCCCACGATGGCAAGAGCGCTTGTTTTAATAAGATCTCGTCTGTTCATCATATCCGGTTGGTTTATGTTAGTTTTAATAGTTTCTGAATGGAATATGGAAAACCGTTTAAAGCTAACTTATTATTATGAATTTAACAACTGCATGTAAAACAAGTAAATCTGCTCATTCATATTTTCATTGGATGAATGTTTCGGCCCGTTGGACGTGTCATCAGGTTTTTGA
>JACMKG010000116.1 GCA_014380255.1 Prolixibacteraceae bacterium
CAGTCTATCAATTCTTTCCAATAAAGTGGAAGTACAGTCCTTCTCCCGAAAATCCGGGATCAGTCCATCAAATTATCATTTTCTCACAGGGTTCCCGCTTGAAACAAAATATCCCTTTAGGTTGAAAGCAAAAAAAAAGCTCCGCATAAGCGAAGCTTTCAAATATCTTTTCGAAACAGAATTATTTTTTTCTGATTTCCATGTGCTTAGAATATCTTGAATTGAATTTATCAACACGACCTGCTGTGTCAATAAGCTTCATTTTTCCTGTGTAGAAAGGATGTGAAGAACTTGAAATCTCAAGTTTTACAACTGGGTACTCGACTCCGTCAACAACTTCTGTTTCCTTAGTGTTAACAGTCGACTTGGTAATAAAAACATGACCGTCTGACATATCTTTGAATGCAACAGTACGATAATTTTCTGGATGTATCCCTTTTTTCATTTTGATTCTCTTTTACTATTTTTTTATCGGCTTGCAAAGTTACATACTGGAATGAAATTTCCAAATATTTCGCTTCATTAATTTTCCTATTTTCAATTTATTCTTCTGAACCGATAATCGGAACCCTTTTAAAAGGCTTATTTCGGTCGAAAAGATACCTCATCGTGTAATGAGTTTTCACATGCACCCCTCCTACAGACTTGTAAAGAGCAATAATCTTGGGGTTAAAATCACCGGCCCACGACAATTCAACTTCCTTGTATTCAGGCTTATGCTTCATGAATTTATCCTGGTGCCAGAAGATGGCTGACTCGATGCCTGACTTTTGATATTTAGGAGTCACACCCATGATCAGTATGCGGGTGCGTGTCATGGTTTTTTTACGCTTGTAGTAGAGAAATTTCAATACATTGATGAAATTAAGCTTACCATTCAGCTTTTTCAAGATCTGATTGATGTCGGGAATCATCACAAACAAGGCAATTGGAACGCCATCGTGGTAAGCATACCATACCATTTCGGGATCAATAATAGCCTTGGCCGTTTTAATAAAATCGCGTATCTCGTCCTTATCCAAAGGCTGAAAATGCTCGTGAAACCTCCATGCTTCATCATAGATGTAACAAAAATCGTCTATGTATTTTTCAGTCTTATCAAAAGAAAGATGTTCAAAGGTATATCCGGGCTTCTGGGCTACCCAGCCTGCGATTTTCCAGAAACGCTCCGGGAAAGGCTTTGAATAATCCAGGTGATAGCTATACTGCTCGAAATACACTTCAAAACCATATTGTTTGAACAAGTCCAGGTAATAGGGAGGATTATAGGGCATTCCGAAGCCCTGATGCATGAATCCCTCGACCAGCAGGCCCCAATTCATATAATTCTCACCAAAATTAACTGGTCCGTCCATGGCTTCTATTCCATGTGATTTTAACCATTCGCGGGAAGCATCGAACAACATTTGGGCAGCTTCGAAATTATTTACACATTCAAAAAAGCCGCACCCTCCGGTTGGCTGTTCAAAAGTGTGCACTTTCTTCAGGTTATAAAATGTGCCAATGCGACCAAGTAACTGCCCCTTATCATCCCTAACGATCCACCGGATGGCTTCCCCTGTTTTAAAAGAAGGATTTTTGGAAGGGGTAAAAACATCTTCTACCATGCCTTGTAATGGGCATGCCCAGTTCGGGTCATTCTTATAAATGATGTGAGGAACCTGGTGAAACAGCTTCCTTAACTCTTTATTGGTTACTTCTGTGATTTGCATGGATATGGTTTCTATTTATAATTGTCTTTAAGCTTTATATCTTGGCTTGTTTGTAATAAAATCAAAAGCTATCCCTATTCAATGATTGGCAAGCGTTCAAAAGGCTTACTGCGGTCAAACAGGTAACGCAAGGTCTCGTGGGTCTTGGCATGCTTGCTTCCCACCGAATCAAAAAGCTTGATCATTTTGGGGTTGAAATCACCTACCCAACTGAGTTCCATTTCCTTGTACCAGGGTTTTCTCAAAAGCACCTGCCTGAGCTGCCAGAAAATGCCCGATTCAATGCCCAACCCCTGGAACTTCGGGATGACCCCCATTACCAATACCCGGCAGCGGGTGATGGTATGTTTTCTTTTCAGGTAAAGCAGTTTCACTATATTGAACAGGGTAAGCTTCCCGTTTTTCAGGTGCTTAAGAATCTGGTTCATGTCCGGGATCATCATAAAAAAGGCAATGGGTTCATTGCGCGAATAGACATACCAGATAAATTCCTCTTCAATAACCATTTTAGCGTCCCTTACAAGGGCCCTGAGGTCATTGCGGTTGATGGGCTTGTAATTGGTATGCTTCTCCCATGCCTGCTGATGAATGGTTAAAAAATCATCGATACAGTGATCCGATTCTTTAAATGAAAAAGTCTTGTATTGATAATCCTTCTTGTTGCCAACCCATTCGGCAATCTTCCAGAACCTCGAAGGAAGATCAGGACTTGTGATATCCAGATGATAACTAAATTGCTGATAGTAGGTCTGAAACCCATATTTTTCAAAAAGCCTTTTGTAATAGGGAGGATGATACTGCATTCCAAAACCTTGCTGCTGATAACCTTCCACCAGCAAGCCCCAGTTAAAGAAGTTCTCGCCGAAGTTAACAGGTCCGTCCATGGCCGTAAAACCTTCGCTTTTCAACCAATCGCGTGCCGTATCAAATAAAAGGTCGGCAGCTTTCTGATTATCGAAACATTCAAAGAAACCAATATGGCCCGCCGGTTCACAGCCTTCTTCTATTTTACTACGGTTATAAAAAGCGGCTATACGTCCAATCATCCGACCGTTATCCTTTACCAGCCATCGGCACGCATCTCCGTTTTGAAAACCTTCGTTTTTTGCAGGGTTAAATGTATCATCAATCAACATGCGCAAAGGAGGAACCCAATTTTCATCATCCTTATAGATGGCTAAGGGCAGCTCGTGGAATGCGTTAACTGTTGAGTGATCAACTACCTGGATAATTTCCATAAAAATGCTTAGCTTACTTCATTTGACCTGCCGAAAGTAACAATAATAGCCGGGAAACAAAAACAGGGACCGAAGTCCCTGCTGAATATTATTAATTTGTTTATGACAGTA
>JACMKG010000117.1 GCA_014380255.1 Prolixibacteraceae bacterium
AAATTCCATGACTCCAAGCTCTATATTAACTCTATGTCAGGTCTATGAAGGGGCTAACTTTCGTTTCAAAAATATAGACCCAACATAGGGTTAACATAGAGCTTACATAGGGTTTGTGCCCATAACAATCACATGCAAGGCCTTTGTTTTTGCATGATTTATCCTTTTATCCACTGCTTTTTGTTTTTGATCCATTATTCTTCCCGTGGATAGAAAGCTTCGAGCCTTCTGCCCCGGTATTCGAAACGGTTGGCCAGAATGTTGATGATCTCGTTGGCGCTTGTTTCAACGGGCTTGTTGGAAATATTAATCACGGTAAACCCGCCCTTTTCAAAGATGAAGTTGGCATTGCGGATTTCCTGATTCACAATCCGGTCATCCACATAATCGGTATTTTCCGTATTATCCATGCTTCGCAGGCGTTTCATACGGTGTGAAATCAACTGACCGGGATTGATGCTTAACCCAAATACACGCATGGGATCCACCTCGAAGAGTTCCTTGGGCGGGTTGATCCCGTTGACAAGCGGCACATTGGCAACCTTCCAGCCATACATGGCCAAAAAAACACTCAAGGGAGTTTTTCCCGAGCGTGAAACACCGGTCAGGATGATTTCGGCCTTATGCAGTTTCTGGGGCTGCATGCCGTCATCGTGCCGAAGGGTAAATTCGATGGCTTCAATCCGGTCAAAGTATTGCTGGTTGATTTCCCTGTACAGCCCCGGTGACTGCAGGGAAGGTATATCCAGCTTTTCGTCCAGGTAATCAGCCAGTTCACCCATAAAATCAATGTGCCTGACTCCTTTGTCTTCACATTCCTTGCGTAAGAAGTTCCGGAGCTTGCGGTTGACCATTGTGTGGGTTACGAGCGCACCCTCATGCTTGGCCTTGTCAACCAAATCAATCAGTTGCTGTTCCTCGTGCTGGTCGGGAATAATAACCACCGGCACATCGTTGTTGGGATACTGGATAAGCAGCGAATGTACCATGTTGTTGCCTGCCAGACCTTTGCCTCCTGAAACAACGTAAATAGGCGCTGTCTTTTTTTCTGTCCCCTCGTTATTCATAACATTAATTAATTAGATTTATTTTCTTTCCTGATTTCATTTAAGAAGCAAATACAACCATTTCTAACGAAGTGAACCATTGGATTTTAAAAAAGTTCGCTTTCATAACGCTTTAACAGACATTATTTCTTAATTTGGTGCTTTATAAATACATAATGAAACCAAAAAAAATATCATATGCAATATTTAGCGGATGCGAACCGGTATAACGAAATGATTTACAATAAATGCGGCAAATGGGGCCTTAAACTTCCTGCTATTTCCCTGGGCCTGTGGCATAATTTCGGAGGCGTTGACTCATTTGAAGACGGACATGATATGTGTCTTCGTGCCTTTGATCTGGGTATTACACATTTTGACCTGGCCAACAACTATGGTCCACCCCCCGGATCGGCTGAAGAGAATTTCGGAAAAATCATGCAGAATGACCTGGCCCCTTACCGCGATGAGCTGATTATTTCAACCAAGGCAGGCTACCTGATGTGGCCTGGCCCCTATGGGGAATGGGGAAGTCGTAAATACCTTCTTTCAAGTCTTGACCAAAGCCTGAAGAGAATGAAGCTGGATTATGTGGATATCTTTTATTCGCATCGTCCGGACCCCGATACCCCGTTGGAAGAAACCATGATGGCTTTAGACCATGCCGTCAGACAAGGAAAAGCATTGTATGTAGGAATTTCCAACTATCCGGCCGACCTGGCTTCCAAGGCTTCCAAAATTTTAAAGGACCTGGGAACGCCCTGCCTGATTCATCAGCCTAAATACTCCATGTTTGAACGCTGGGTTGAAGGTGGTCTGCTTGATGTTTTGGATAAAGAAGGCATTGGCTGTATTCCGTTCTCACCCCTTGCCCAGGGGCTGCTGACCGATAAATACCTGAACGGCATTCCAGAAGGATCCAGGGCTTCCAAATCCTGGGGATTTCTTAAACCCGAACAGGTAACACCAGCTCTGGCGAAAGTTATTAAATTGAATGAAATAGCCATCCAAAGAGGTCAGTCACTGGCACAGATGGCCCTGGTGTGGCTTCTAAAAGACCCACGCGTAACCTCGGTACTCATTGGCGCTAGCTCGGTGAAACAGTTAGAAAACAATGTGGCTGCCCTGAATAACAGGCAATTCTCTGTTTCTGAACTGCAGCAGATAGAACTGATCCTCACGGGTAAAACATACCAATCACCGCAGGTGGAGCCTGTAAGCGTTTACTCGGTTAAAACAGCAGGGAGTGAAACCCCTTCCAGGAGCGATTTTATTAAAAATCTTGCCAAAAGGGTTGGCAGTAACCGGTAGTAAATCAGTTATTCTAAACCATAAGAAAAGGATATAACTCAGCCATGTCTAAAACAGCATTGATAACCGGGGCAGCTAAAAGAATAGGCAAGGCCATGGCCCTTCACCTGGCTACCCAGGGCTGGAACATAGCCATTCATTACAATTCATCTGAGCAAGAGGCCACGGCGCTTCAGGATGAGCTGAAAAGCCTGTTTCCCGATCAGCAATTTCAAACGTTCAGGGCTAACCTGTATCATGCCGTTGAAGTGGAGACAATGATGCCGCAGGTAATAAAGGAGATGAAAAAAATTGATTTGCTGATCAACAATGCCTCGGTATTCGATAAGTGTACTTTTGCTGACACGCATACCGATTTATGGGACCGGAACATGAATGTCAATTTCAGGGCTCCTTTTATCCTGACACGGGATTTCATTAGGCTGGTTAAAGAAGGAATCATTGTTAACTTTGTGGATACCAAGATCACCAACAACAAGTCAAACTATGCCGCTTATACCTTATCGAAAAAAGCGCTGTGGGAAATGACGAAAATGACTGCCCTTGAACA
>JACMKG010000118.1 GCA_014380255.1 Prolixibacteraceae bacterium
ACTTCTGGGTTCAAAACAAAAGAGGACGGACCATAAGCCCGTCCTCTGTATGTATTGGAAAATTAATGCTTGGTTATTTTGCCTTAAACATCCAGAACCAGGCAGTACCCCACGAACCTGCACCCGGTTCAGGGAAAGCCAGAACCATCTTTTGTGCATCCAGTTTAAGGATATCATATTCAAAAACAGGTACTCGTCCCGCGTTTGGCTGTATTCCACTAAGAACACCAATGTTCTTTGTTTTTAGCTTGCCATTGGCCCAGATTGTTCCATCATCGTTTTTTGTCTTTGCAGACATATCAAAAGAGAAAGAACCTTTTACAGTGGTATTATCGGTTTTCTTCTTTGTAAGCGAAGAACCATTAATGGCGAATACCATTTCAGCTCCTGCACCTTCTCCGGCAGTCTGACCATCAACATCGGCCAATGCTACTTTCCACCATCCGGGAGAAGTGTTGCCTTTATAGCCACCATTACCCCAAACAGCGCTAGCCTGAGTATCATCCCAAACCCAGGTTTTTTCTCCTTGTCCACATAAATAACCCCATTCTGCAGGCACATTGATCAGGGTATCAACCTGTACAGTCAACGTTTTTGTAATAGTCGTTCCATCGTGGTTCAAGCCGGTAAATACAATGTTATTCGCTCCTTTGAGAACCAACATAACTGTTGTTTTGGTGCTTGTTGTAATGCCATTTCCGTAATTCCAGGAACTAAGACTACCCACGCCATCGCTGTTGAGTTCAATGTTATTTGAATTTTTACCATTTACTTTCACGGGAGTAGCTGAGATTTGCAGATCTTCGGCTGTAATTGCTCCAGACAACACTTCTCTGTCCTCGGCAGGATCACAGGCCACCAAAAGCATTGTGGCGGCAACCAGGGAATATATCAATGATTTTTTCATATTTTTCATATTGAGATTTTAATCAGGTATTATACTTATTCATTCCAGCTGACAAATACAGCAGATGGATCCCAACCCGGATTCTGTTTCAACACACCGTTTGAAAGATCGATTTCAGACTGAGGAATGGGCATGAAACCTTTGGTTGCTTCGTAGCGGGCAGCATAACCTGCACCTTGGTTTTTCATGGTTGTAGCTAAACCACGATTCCAGATATCAGCACCAAGTTGAGAAGTAAGAGCTTCTTTGGCAATTCCCCAACGACGGATGTCGCTCCAGCGCGTTCCTTCAAAGGCAAGTTCCCAACGACGTTCGTTGCGAAGCGCTTGAACAGAATAAGCAACGGCGGGAAGTTTGGCACGGGCACGAACCTTGTTCATCCCATCAGCAGTTCCAGTTAATTCAGAGTGCATCAAAAGAACATCGGCAAAACGGATCACATTAAGATCCACCTCATGAGATAACTGGAAGTCATCAGCAGCACCATCTCCGTAATATTCAGTTGAAGAAGTAAAACTATTGAATAAAGCATCCAACGAGCCATCTGCCTTGTATGTTTTTGCTCCTGTGGTTGCAACAATTTTCTTCTGCCAGAAACCAGATTCTTCCATTTGTTTGTCACCACCATAGATATAATCTTTGGTTTGAGAACCATCCAAAATTGAAGCTTCGCGGCGTGGATCTGTAGGTTCAGCAGCTTTCCATTCATTCCATAATTTAGGACTTACAGGACCAGCTCCCCAACCTTGTCCGAATGGGAAAAGGTTTTTGTATTGACCAGCGCCACCGTGGCTACGAATGGCAAAGTGTAACATATACTGGTTTGAATATCCAATGGTGGTACCCCAACTTGCAAGATGCGAGAATTTGATACTGAATACCTGTTCTGGATTTGTTCCATCTTTCACCCATGCAGGAGCAGTTTTGGCATATGGATAATCTTTCTTAGAAAGTGTATTGGTGTATGGCCATAAGCTGCGGAAATCAGTTACTAATGAATTTCCGCTATTAGCGATACAATCCTCTAAACCGGCAATTACTTCAGCTTTGGTAATAGAACCTGAAATATTACCTTCAGCGTCTACCAATGGCAATGACTCCTTGTTGTAGAAACCGGTGTAGAACAGATAAACGCGTGCTAAAAGAGCCTGAGCAGCCCATTTAGTGACATGTCCGTCACCTGAAATAGTTTCATTCCATTTTTTGTTTGGCATAATACTGATGGCTTCTTTCAACCCGGCAGCAATAAAACCATACACTTGTTCAGGAGTTGCCTGGGCAGGATATTGCTGTGCCTCAGTCACATTCGAAGGTACACTTGTAATTAACGGAATGTTTCCAAACATCTCAGCCAGTTCATTGTAGAAATAAGAACGAAGAAACAGGGTTTCACCTTTCAACTGATCTCTCAGGGCTTCATTTTCTACTTTATCCAGGTTCGCAACAGCCATGTTGGCACGACTGATTCCTGAATAACGATCAGACCAGAATGATTTAAAACGATCCATATTGGTGTACAACAAGTGGTCGATCACCTGCATGTCCTTGTCATTTTCACCACCACCACCAAAGCGATCATCAGAAGCCAATTCAGCTGCATAAAAATAAGTGTTTGCAACATTGGCCACAGGCTTGTTTAACGTGGCATAAACGCCGGTAACCATCTGAATGGCATCACCTTCTGTTTTTGGGTAATTACCCGTATTCTTTTTAGTATAACTTTCTGTATCTAAGTAGCTCTCACAACTTGTGAACAAAAAAGCAATAGCTGCAAAATAGATTATCTTTTTCATATTTACACTCTCATTTAAAATTTAAGATTAACACCCACCATATACGTTCTTGGGCTTGGATAATAACCTAAGTCAATACCAGAAACCCAACTTTTATTGGCACCATAGCCGATTTCAGGATCCATACCCGAATAATTGGTAAAGGTGTAAAGGTTCTGGGCTGTAAAATACACACGTGCCTGTCCGAATGGCATCTTTTTGAAAAGCTTCTTGAAATCATAACCCAGGGTCACGTTCTGAACTTTCACATAATCACCATCCTCGATATAGATGTCCGAGATATTCTGCCAGTTGGTATGACTACCTGAAGTCAAGCGGGGCAGTTTATTGGAAGTACCCTGACCGGTCCATCTTCCAAAGATTTCAGTGGTATAGTTTTGCAAGGGTGAATCAGCAAATGAGCGGTATGATTTGGCAATCTGCTGTCCGAAAGCGCCCGTTCCGGTTACGTTAAAATCAAAACCTTTGTAAGCAAAGTTAAGGTTCAAACCTAAGGTAATGTCTGGATGTGGATTACCAATCATGGTACGGTCGTTTTCTGTAATCGTGCCGTTATTATCGGTGTCAACAAAGATAAGGTCACCGGGCTGTGCTCCGGCATATTTAGCAGCCGTGTTGTTCACCTGTTCCCAGTTCTGGAATACACCGGCCGTTTTATATCCATAGAAATAACCGATAGGCATACCTACTTGTGCACGATACATTTCAGTTGTACCCTGGCTTAAAACATTGCCATCACCGTGAATGATCCCTTCAGCATTGGCAATACGGGTAACTTCATTTTTATTGTGTGCCATGTTAACAGAAGCGCCATAATGGAATTCGCCGGTATTGTCATTCCAATTCAATGCAAGTTCAAAACCTTTGTTTTCAATATCTCCACCATTCACTGCCGGAGCGTTCAATCCCCAAACAGCAGGAATTGGTGCTGTTACAAGCCAATCCAACGTTTTCTTATTATACCAGTCAAATGTTAATCCTAAACGTGAATCCAGAAAACGAGCATCGAAACCAAGGTTCAACTGTTCTGAAGTTTCCCATTTCACATCCGGGTTAGCCAAAATATCAGCATAACCACCAACTGTTTGTGTTAACTTGTCAGGAGCAAAATAATAACCATTGCTTGTATCAAATGCAATAGTAGAAAGATACTGGAAGTTATCAATAGCCGCGTTACCATTCTGTCCCCAGCTGGCACGAAGCTTCATGAAATTCATCCAGTTTTCAGTAGATTCCAGAAATGATTCGTTAGTAACTACCCAACCGGCAGACATGGATGGGAAATATCCCCAGCGTTTTCCAGGTGCAAAGTTTGATGAACCATCAGCACGCATAGTGGCGGAAAGCAAATAAGTTTCCTTAAAGTTGTAGTTGGCACGTCCGAAGAAAGAAGCCAATGCACCAGATCCCCAAGGAGAACCACCTGCACCACGCTGCGCCAAAACGGTAGGTTTTGTATTGTCAACCCATGCATTGTCGAATAGACCTGGGAACATCGAATTATTTCCGCTTGCACTTACATTGGATCCCATACCCCATTTTTCAATCGACTGACCGACCAACATATCAAACTGATGCTCTTCAGCGATTAAAAGTTTATAGGATAGCGTATTATCCAATGTAGTGTTATGTCCTGAACTTGCATTTTGGTTGACATTGTCCATAGTTACATTGGTATTGTTTGACAAGTGACGAATACCATCGTATGAACGAAACGCAGATGAAGTCATTTTATAACCAAACTGTGATCTGAACACTAAATTCTTGACTGGTTGGATTTCCAAATAAGCACTTGTCTGAAGCGCATAGTTTTTGGAAAGGTTTAATCCCCAGTTAGAAAGAGCCGTTCCGGCAAGCGGGTTACCCGTATTACCATCAAAGTTCCAGCCATCGGCAACCTTGTCATCATAGTCATAGTAATTACCCTCTGCATCATAAGCAGGCATAAGTGGATTTCCAACCAACATGTTATGAATAGAGTTGCCATAGATATCACCAATAGCGATACCCGATTTAGTATTGGTGCTGAAATTTAAAGTCTGACCAATCTTAATGGCATCAAATTCTTTTCCTTTCAGTATAACATGGTCTGAATTAATACGGGCAGTATAACGATCGTACTGAGACTGCACCGGTTTTCCTAAGATACCTTCCTGAGAAGTATAAGAGAAACCCATGGAGAATTTAGACTGCTCATTACCACCTGCTACATTAAATGCCTGGTTTTGTGTGGGTGCAGCTTCATTATATGTTTCTTTCAACCAGTTGGTACCTTGCCATGATCCATCCATAATGGATCCATAAAGGTTAGCAGGAAGCAGATTAGCCCAGTCATACGTAGGGTTGGCTTCATTGTAACGGGTTTCATCCATCATCGACATGTATTCCCTGGCATTGAGCAGAGAAGGCATTTTAGCCGAATACTGTACTCCATAGTACCCATCATAAGTTACCTGAAGCTTTCCGGCTTTTCCTTTTTTGGTTGTTACCAAAATTACACCGTTGGCAGCACGTGCACCATAAATGGCAGCAGAGGCAGCATCCTTTAATACGTCAATGGATTCAATATCCGAAGTATTCAAGGCATTGATATCACCGCCGGCTACTCCGTCAATTACATACAAAGGAGAAGAAGAACCGATAGTACCCAAACCACGGATGGTTACTTTGAAACCTTCACCTGGTTGTCCAGAGCTCTGAGTAATCTGAAGTCCGGGAGTCTGACTTTGCAAAGCAGTCAAGGCACTTACAGTGCTCAATTTCTGCAATGCATCTCCTCCTACCTGGATGGTGGCACCGGTTGCTAATTTCTTTTTCTGAACACCATAACCAATAGCTACTACCTCTTCAATATCAATGGCATCTACTTCCAAAGTCACATTGATGGATGTTTTATTTCCAACTACAACTTCCTGTAATTTCATCCCAACAAAAGAGAATTGTAAAGTAGCATTTTCAGGAACGTTCGAAATAGTAAAATTACCATCCATATCGGTAATCGATCCGGTTGTAGTTCCTTTAATTACTACAGAAACTCCTGGCAGAGTAGATCCTGTATTGTCAGTTACTTTACCAGTAATTGATTTACTCTGTTGAGCTACATTAGATGCCTGATCAGCTTTAAAAAGCATAATATGCCGATCGTTGATAGCATATTTAACATCGGCTCCAGCAAAAAGCACCGAAAGGGTTTGCTCAATGCTCTTATTTTTCACATCCACATTAACCGTGCGGTTCATGTCAATGAATTCAGCACTGTAAGCGAAACGAAATTCGCTTTGACTCTCAATCGCTTCAAGAACATCAGCCACCCGGGCATTCCGAAGGCCCAAATTTAGTTTGGTCGACTGACTATAAAGGCTTGCAGAAACCTGCATCAAGCCCACAAAAAGAAAGAGGAACGTAAGTCTCATAACTTTAAAGATTTGTTTGTTCCATATTCGAGGTATGATACCTCGAATACTCGATTTTTTTTTCATAGTTTTGAATTAATTAGTTTAATAAATAATTTCATCATTAAAAATGATGTGCATTTGACCGGAGAGTGTTGGCGCACTTTCCGGTTTTTTTCTTTTAACTGCTTGAAATGAATGTTTTAATTAAATCTTATCCTTCTCCAGTAAGCTATCAACCTCGCTTGTATGAACTAAACAGCATACAATTCATAAATTATCTTTTCATCGGGTTTAGAAAAAAATGACATGTTTATGAACTTCCAATTGGTATCTACTTTTTGAAATAAAAAGCACACATTTCAACCATTGTATTTTATCTTTTTCTTGTATTGTTTCGCTTTAACTCAATAACATTATCATGTTGTACAACATCTACAGGCGTAATTTTTTCCATTAAACTGAGAATGCTGTTTAAATTTTCGTTTTTGATGGTGAAGGTGTAGGGTAAATCCTTGATAGAACTATCAACTACAAACTTTTGGTTATAGCGCCTTTCCAGTTTTACAATCACTTCACTTAAAGGCAAATTGTATATATTAATTATCCCATCTTTCCAGGATGTATATAAGTCTGTATTAACATTCGAGATGGTAAGATCCTTTCTTAATTTGTTGAAAATGGCCAACTCCCCAGGTTTCATCTCATGGGCGAAACTTGAATGGGTTACAGAAGTTAGTTCCACCTTCCCTTCTTCAAGTATTACCTGAATTTCATTTTCTTTCGGATAAGATACAACACTGAATTCGGTGCCCAACACTTTAACACGTAAATCTTCACTGCTTACAACCAATGGCAAATCCTTGTTTTTATGAACTTTAAAAAATGCTTCTCCGGTTAAATCAATATCCCGGTTGGAAGTAGCAAACAGGTTGTTATATCTGATCGTTGACCCGGAATTAATCCAGATAACCGTACTGTCAGGCAACAATACTTTAGAAATCTGGCCAAAATCGGCAGATACGGTCGTATAAATAAGTGACCTAGTAGTATTCGATTGTGAATAAAAGTACAGTATGGAAGGGATTGAGATCAATACAACCAGGATGGCTGCATATCTAAAAAAGCTGAGCCTACGTTCGGTCCGCTGTAAATTTAATTGCATACGGTCCAAAAGGTTATTCTGAATATTATTCCAGCTTTCCTGATGCTTTGATGGAATAGGCTCTTGTATAACCTGATCTTTCCATTCTTTTTTTACTTCTTGAAATTCAGCCAGATGTTTGTCCTGGCGAATCCAATCAAGTAATACTTTTTGCTCTGGCTCAGAACTATCTCCAGATAAATGTTTTTCAATGTTTGATCTCATTAGTTAGCTTTGTTTCAAGAGTAGTACACAGAATTTCCAAAAACCCTACCTCAACAATTGAAATAGTTTTTTAATCTGCTTAGGAACTGCTTAAATACTTTCTTTTAAGCAAATAATTCACACAAGTTGCCCGTAAAATGTATTGCCAGAAGGTCATTGCATAAACTTACAATCCCTAATTATTCGATGGTTATTGTAAAGTCATTAGAAGGTGATTAGATCGTTATTCGTATCCATACGAATAACCTTCGAACGACCTTCGAACGACCTTCGAACGACCTTCGAATAACCTTCGAATAATCAGGCAATCGATCAGACATGATAAAATAAATTCAAGGAAGATTTTGCACCCTCGAAAAGGACATCTAAAAAAGGAAAGGCTGAAAAGAATCTCATCACAAGCCAAAGGAATTCAAATTCTTACATCCTATTATCATTGGAGAGTGTCTAAGTAATCAGGGAAAACGCTTTAAATACTACGAGTCCCATTGAAATGATCATTCTAATTCAATGTCGTTTAGTTAAGGAATATAGAAATACAAGAATGTTTACATCCATCATTCAATAGTTGCAGTTGAAAAGGAATCGTTTAAATAGGATTGGATGGTTTTTTTAAAAAATCTTACTTTAAAAGAACATCTTAGTAACCGGTAATAACCCCGGCACGCCAATCTTATCCATCTTATTATAAGATAAATAAGATTGTATCTGAGTGGTATTTGTTCGGTTATTAAGATCAACGAAACAGTAAATAAGATTTTTAAATGTCGATATCCTGGTACTAACTTCTTTGGCCTTATTCTTCCTCTGTTTATTAAAATACTCACTAAAAGACATTGATTTCTAATTTATTAGCTGACCTTGCTTAAAGAAGATCCAAGAGGATATTATATGTGAACATATTTTAGCAAAAGAGCCGATAGAACGGATATAAGCGGAAACTTCAGAAGGATCTCTTTACGAATTTGTTCTTTGGCCTGTTGTAAGTGTTTTTCCACGGCCTTTAGTGAGATTGCCAGTTCTTCGGCAACATCTTTGTTCTTCTTACCTTCAATCTTAGCTTTGATAAATACCATTTTACGCTTCTCAGGCAATTTGTCAACCGATTCGCGAATAGCAATAATCATCTTTTCTTCAATGGTCATCTCTTCCTTTCCCATGAAATCCAATTGGAAAAGGTGCTGCAGTTCGTTTTCCTCTATCATATAGAGACTTTTTTCGGAAGAATGAATTTTTTGATCACGCAGGTAATTCAGACATCTGTTGCGCAGCATTACAAAAAGTAAACTTTCAACGGATTGGGTGACCTTAATGGATGAGTGTTTTTCCCACAGTTTTATAAAACATTCCTGCACCAGATCGCTTGACTGGCTTTGATCGTGGATGAAAAGTCTGCAATAAGACAACATACGCGGAAAAGTCTGTTTGAACAATTCTTCGTATGCGGCAGGATTACCTTCTTTTAACCGGATATTTAATAGCTGTGTATTTTCCACGAAGTACAAAGGAAATTAATTTTTCTTTGTACTTGCATGGACTTTCAATAAATATCCAACTTTACTCATTAGAAATATACGTGACTGATTTTCTGCCCCTTAGTTAACAAATAAAACAATGTCCAAGGTAATACCTCTCAATCTGGCAGAGGTATTACCTTGGACATTGTTTCTCAATTATTGCTGTTGGTGCTTGACGGCGGTGCGTCATTAGGCGAACTACCCCAGTTGCGGTTGGCTTTTGGTCCCATCACCACAACTAGCTTACCTCCATTGGCCAGGTCTTCATGGCTAAACCAGGGCTTGTTCCAGGGCTTACCGTTCAAGGTTGCGGATTGGATGTACTTGTTTGCCTTGGAAGCATTGGAAGCTTCAATTTCAAAGACTTTCCCATTTCCTAAATTTACCTTTACATTTTCAAAAACCGGGCTTCCAATATTGTAGGCAGGCATACCGGGAGTTACCGGATAAAATCCCATGTATGAGAATACGACGAACGAAGTCATTCCGCCCCCATCCTCATCGCCCGGGACACCCATCAAATCGTTTCTGAACCACTGGTCAAGCAAAGTGCGGATTCGTTTCTGTGTTTTCCAGGGCTGGCCTGAATAATTGTACAGGTATGGAATATGAAGCGAGGGTTCGTTGGCCATTGAAAACTGGCCCACATTCCCGGTATGGTCAGGCAGTTGGGCATAAAAGTCATATTTCCCCTTACCCAGTGGTTGTGAGAACATGGCATCCAGGCTTTTAGTAAAGGTTTCACGTCCTCCCATCAGGCTGATAAGGTCGGCAATGTTGTGCTGCACATCCCAGCGGTAAATCCAGGCATTGTTTTCACCGTATGATTCACGGGCTCCCAGACCACCTGAGAACACGTAATCGAAAGGCATAATAAATTTACCATCACTGTCTTTGGGGTGAAAGAATCCTGTTTCAGAATTGAACAGATTGCGGTAATTGAAAGAGCTCTTCATAAAATAATTGTAATCATCCTCTTTTCCCAACTCTTTGGCAATCTGAGCCAGGCACCACTGATCGTATGAAGTTCCCAGGGTTACAGCTACCGGTTGCCGTTTTTCGAACGAATGAACCTCGGGAATGGTTTCCTTCTCCCCTTCTTTCAATGCAGGAATGTAACCATGCTCTTTATAGAACTGATCCAGTCTACCGGCAGGTTTGCCCGACCAGGGAGCCAAGGTTTTTTCCATGATTGCTCCTTTACAGGCCATATACGCCTTTTCAAGGTCGAAACCCCGCAGGCCTTTTCGGTAGGCATCAATCACCGAAGCCACCCCATGGTTGGAGTTCATACGGCGACTATCACCTGTAATTTCAGGGA
>JACMKG010000119.1 GCA_014380255.1 Prolixibacteraceae bacterium
ATGATCATTGTTGGATCAGTGGTGGCTATCGGTATTGCCAAGATGCCTTATGGCGGATTGGGTAACAATCCTTTTAACCCTGCCCTGGTTGGCCGTGTCTTTATGCTGATTTCTTTTCCAGTGCAAATGACTTCATGGCCTGCAGTAAGTGCTTCTGGTGTAGATGCTGTCACTACTGCCACGCCACTGGCTATACTCAAAGAAGGATTAAAAAACGGGAAGCCTGTCAGTGAAATAGCCTCTAACCTGCCTTCCAACATGGATCTCTTTCTAGGAAACATGTCCGGATCACTGGGTGAGATTTCTGTGGCAGCCTTGCTGCTGGGAGGTTTATTCTTACTGATCCGAAAGATTATAACCTGGCATATTCCTGTTTCCATGTTACTGGGGGTAGCATTATTCTCGGGTATCTTCTGGCTGATCGATCCATTGCATTATGCTGATCCCTTGTTTCACCTGATGACCGGAGGAGTGGTGCTGGGAGCATTCTTTATGGCCACCGACATGGTTACTTCCCCCATGAATCCACGGGCTCAATTGATATTTGGGTTGGGTATTGGTGTCCTTACCGTTCTGATCAGAATATGGGGTGCCTATCCGGAAGGTGTTTCATTTGCAATCCTGATTATGAATGCACTGGTTCCTTTGCTGAACCGGTTTGTTAAACCCAAACGATTCGGTGAATTACGTATCCAGACCATAAAAGGATAAGACATGGCAAAGAAAGAATCAACATTTAAAAACATGACGATTGCACTTTTCGTCATTACCGCTGTGGCAGGGCTAATGCTGGCATCTGTTTACAGTGTGACCATAGAACCCATTGCAATCTCCCAGAAAGCAAAGATAAACAATGCCATCAAGCAGGTGAACCCTGATTTTGATGCCATTTCTGATACTGTTGTAATGCCTCAGGATGGCAAGGACAGTATTATCATACACCGGCTCACCAAAGGAGGCGTACCCTCCGGATATGCTGTAGAAACCTATACAGACAAGGGTTTTAGTGGACGATTCAGCCTGATGGTTGGATTTCAGCCTGACGGTACAATCAATAACATTGAAGTGCTGGAGCACAAAGAGACCCCCGGACTTGGAACCAAGATGGCTTTACCGGTCTTTAAAGATCAGTTTAAAGGGTTAAAGATTGCTGAACTGCCGGGAGAAAATGTGAAAGTAAAAAAAGATGGTGGTACTGTAGATGCCATTACGGCGGCCACTATCAGCAGCCGTGCTTTTTGCGATGCGGTAAACCGTGCTGATGCAATCAATAAAAAGGGAGGAAACCAATGAACCAGGTTAACAATTTCACCAAAGGATTTTTCAGAGAAAATCCCATACTAGTATTATTACTTGGCACCTGCCCTACCCTTGCTGTAACTTCATCAGCTATCAATGGGCTGGGAATGGGACTGGCCACTACCTTTGTTCTTTTCATGTCGAACATCTTCATCTCTGTGGTAAAGGATTTTGTGCCCGACAAGGTACGTATTCCTGCTTTTGTGGTGGTAATTGCCAGTTTTGTAACCATTGTCGACCTGCTGATGCAAGCATACACCCCGGCACTATCCAATCAGCTGGGAATTTTTATCCCTCTGATTGTAGTAAACTGCATCGTATTGGGAAGGGCTGAAGCATTTGCAGCCAAGAACAGCATATTTTCCTCTTTTGTTGACGGATTAGGCATGGGATTAGGTTTCACCATGGCTTTGGCTACCATTGGCAGCATACGCGAAATTCTGGGCGCAGGATCAGTCTTTGGCCAAAAGTTTCTCAGTGAAGGAACCGATGGAATACTGGTCTTTATCCTTGCTCCGGGAGCATTTATTACGCTGGGCTTTCTGATTGCCATATTGAAAAAACTAAATAACAGATCTTAAAAAAGACCGGCTATGGAATATGTATTGATCATTATATCAGCCATCTTTGTAAATAACATTGTATTGGCACAATTCCTGGGCATTTGCCCCTTCCTTGGAGTAAGTACTAAAACGGAAACCGCTATCGGCATGGGGGCTTCCGTGCTTTTTGTAATGACACTGGCAACCATCGTAACCTTTCTGGTTAACCAGTATATTCTTTTCCCTCTTAACCTGGCTTTCCTGCAAACGATATCCTTTATCCTGATCATTGCAGCCCTGGTGCAGATGCTTGAGATCATGCTTAAAAAGGTGAGCCCTGCCTTATACCAGGCTCTTGGTATTTATCTGCCCCTTATTACAACCAACTGCGCTGTACTTGGGGTAGCTATCCTGGTTATCAAGAAAAATTTCAACCTGGTCGAATCGGTTGTTTTCACTGCTGCCACTGCCGCCGGCTTTGCATTGGCCCTGGTCATCTTCTCAGGTATCCGTGAACAGATGGCTTTGGCTGATGTTCCCAAAGGCATGGCCGGAATACCCATCGCCTTGGTTACAGCCGGCATCCTGGCTCTTGCCTTCATGGGTTTTGCAGGATTGGTTTAAAAATTGATGAATTGTATGTATTATTGCAGGCTATTATTGACCCTGCATTTTTAAGATAAAGCAGCTGATTTTAAGCTGCTTTTTACTTTAATATCAATGAAGAAAGAAAATCAACAGTTTAGAATACGCGTTGCCAATTGCGTTCATTCGGCCATCCCACAGGGAATGAATACAGCCTTATGGTTGCTAAAAATTACCATCCCGGTCTCTTTTGCAGTGTTCATGCTCGACTATTTCGGAGTCTTAAACAGGCTCGGGGAATGGCTTGCCCCCTTATTCCAGTTACTAGGCCTCTCGGGCAAGGCATCCGTAGTACTTATAACAAGTATATTTACCAATATTTACTCGGCCATTGCTGTTATGGCCACGCTGGGTTTTGGGTACCGTGAAGGCACGATTCTGGCCGTTATGTGCCTTATTTCCCATGCCCTGATTGTTGAAACAGCCATTCAGAAAAAGACCGGTTCATCGCCCTTAAGAATGGTTATTACCCGCTTAAGCGCCAGCCTTATTTCAGCCTGGTTACTGAATATGGCTCTTCCGGCCGACACAACGGCTAACGCAGAAAATGCAATCAGTCAGGTTAAGGAATTCATACCTGAGCTGACGGGATGGACCATATCGATGGCCATTACCACCTTGAAAATGGTTGTATTGATTAACCTGCTGCTGATATTACAGAAGCTACTGAATGAGTTTGACCTGATCAAATGGATTTTGAAGCCTTTTACACCCCTGCTGCGTTTAATGGGCTTACCCGTTAATACGGGCTTTCTGTGGATGGTTGCCTATACACTGGGACTTTCCTACGGGGGAGCCATCATGATCAGCGAGTCGAATGAAGGCAAGTTAAATAAGGAAGATGCGGATTTGCTGAATCACCACATTGCCATCTCCCATTCGCAGCTGGAAGATACCCTCTTATTTGTGGCTGTAGGGTATTCCTTCGGCATCCTGTTTTTTACCCGCATGCTGCTCTCCATGGTGTATGTATGGCTTCGCAGACTGGAACTATGGCTCAGAACAAGCCATACAGAAATAACTGTTAGCGAAAGCAGGTAAGAAAGAAATGTGAAGTGTTATAGGAAGGAAATCATTTACTATTAGACAATTTACTATTTACTAGTTGGCTTCGCCATTTAATCATCCGATAGTTTAAATTTAAATAGTAAACTGTATAAAGCAGCATGATTGGATGGTTGTTGTGAAGAGCGTAACCAGGGTCTGCTGAAAAACACTTATTGTTTTGATTTTAAAATAGTAACAACTCTATTGATGGGAATATGTGCAAGAGAAAATAACAAAAGTAGTTAAAAAGCATGCACCCCAAAGCGCCTGAACTATTCCGGGAAGTGCTTTTCTTTCCCCGTCAGGGGATCAATATCAATAGAAAAACAAGCCCCCTGAGGATGTTTCCCCGTAGGGGATCAACTTTAGAATCCGGTTGTTAATGTCCTACAGACAAACAGTCCTCCCACTTTCCTGTTTCTACTCCGAATTTCTCGGGGTTGATTCCCTACGGGTAAATGCTCTTGACGAGTTTTTAAACAGACCCTAAATAGTAAATTGTCAATCGTTTAATTGTAAATACCAATAAGTTTTACCAAAAAAACAGGTATCAAAAGTGAGCGTTCACTTTCGATACCTGTTTCAACCAATCAAAATTCAATCTCTATTGACCCTGCATCCTTTTAGCTCTTTCTTCCGCTTGTTTTTGGCGGTAGGCATCCAGCTTAACACCTTGTTCGGCCGTTAAAACAGCTTTTAACTGCTTGTCGGTTTCAGCTCTCATCTTGGTCATCTCTTCGCGCATCTTATCACGGTCCATATCTCCACTTTCACGCATCTTGGTGAAAGTTTCTGTTTGTTTTTTCTGGGCTTCAGTTACAATGGGGGTAATTTTGGCTACTTCATCCGCAGACAAACTTAAGGCAGTCGTAAGGCCTTCAATTTCTTGCTGAAGACGTGCAGCTGGATCACGTTGCTGAGCAAATCCAGATCCAATTGCCAATAAAGCTACCAAAGCCAATACTAATAATCTTTTCATAAGGATAAATTTTAGTTCATGTATTAGACTGCATTCTATGTAAATAGTTTAATGTGCCTGTCAACAATCATTTTACCTCGAGTACCTTACCTTTCACATTTACGCGTCCTGCCACTGTGGTGGTGGTTGAAGCATCGGCTGCACCGCTGAATCCGGGCTGCTCTCCTCCTACTGATAGGACAAACCAACCGGGTTCAACAACCTGTTTATCTTTGTTATTGATCATTGAAAGTGCCCTTGGATTCAAGGTAAATTCAACGACCTGTGATTCCCCTTTCTTCAGGCTAATGCGCTTGAAGCCTTCCAGCTGTCGGATCGGGCGTGGTGTTGAAGCCTTCTCATCAGTCACATACAGCTGAACCACTTCTTCTCCGTCACGCTCACCGGTATTGGTTACCTTTACCGAAACCTGGATGTTCTCTCCCACTTTTGCTTCTTTAGGCAATTGAAGATCGGAATAATCAAAAGTAGTATAACTTAAGCCAAAACCAAAAGGATACAAGGGGTCCTGACGGAAGTAACGGTACGTGCGGCCTTCCATGTCGTAATTCTCAAAAGCGGGCAGCTGGTCCACCGACTTATAATAGGTAACAGGCAAGCGTCCTGCGGGGTTGTAATCGCCAAAGAGCACATCGGCCACGGCGTTTCCGCCCTGCTGCCCGGGGTACCCGGCGCTAAGGATGGCGTCCATGTTTTCGGCAGCATAGTTGATTGAAAGAGCACTGCCGTTAAGCAATACCAATACGATCGGTTTACCGGTTGCCTTTACAGCTTCCATCAGGTCGCTCTGCGTTTTAGGCAGGTTCAGGTGAGTTCGGTCGCCTCCTTTGAAACCGTCAACCTGGATAGGCATTTCCTCGCCTTCAAGACGTTGATTCAATCCAAGCACCATAACTACCACATCCGAACTCTTAGCCGCTTCAACGGCCTGTGCAAGCATATTTGGCTGGGGAGTAGCCCACAGCAGACGTGCATCGCCATCGCCATGATAATTCTTGTATTCATAAACCAGCTTATAACGTTTACCGGCTTCCAGCATAACTTTTTTGGCATCGTGAAAAGCATGGTGTTCGCTTCCACCACTCACCAATTTTTTACCATCAAGGGTAATGTTGTAAGAAGGCATACTCCATCCACCAATCTCATAATCGCCTGTCTGAGGCACTTTGAGGTAGGCAGTCCAGCGTATGCTGAAATTGTCAACCTGCAGGGCGGGATCAGGCGATCCAGCTTCCCAGTAGAAATCAATGTTGTCATCCACGCGTGTAAACAAGGGCTGGCCTTCCAGCTTGCTATTGGAGAAATATTCACCATACGCTCCCTGTTTGCCATCTTCTGTTTCCAGGTAAATGGATGGAATGGGAATAAGCTTTGAAATACCATCTGCCAGTTCGCTGCCCTGGGCATAGATCACTTCGGTCTGCGGTGCCACTTTATTC
>JACMKG010000120.1 GCA_014380255.1 Prolixibacteraceae bacterium
ATTAAAAGAGTTGGAATTGAGAGTTGGCAACGCGGTTGGATGGACTAAAACCGCCATAGGTAAGGGAGCTTCGCAGGAAAAGATGCAGGAAATGATGAACCTGCTGCTTAAACCGGATGGTTCATCTACAGTGAATTCTGAGGCTTTGCAAATCAGTGATGGAAAGATAATGGAAATACATCGTAAGCTGATGACATTCGCTTAACGAGCCTTGCAGGTACCTTAAATTAAAGGCAGGCAGCTAGTATGCAATTAAGGAAAAGGTACAGGTTTAAAAAAAACGATCCTAAGGTACAATCTATTACGATGAGTGAATTGTTGAGTTTCTGTTTAAATGTGTCCATCGTCAGGTTGCACACTGTTGGCCCTTTGTATTTTTATCCTGTCTGGAAGTCAAGCGACAGGCTGGCGGTTTCTCGCTTGTGGCAACGACATACTGTTATCATCTTACATTGTTTCAGATCGAAGCATTTCCTGCCAATACCTGGCTGTCAGTTGCCTCTATTTGCTCTTCACCCTTTCTATTCAGGAGACCGGAAACTTGTTGCTAGAGATTTACGTTTCTAGATAGCTGGTAGTAAAATGATCAAGGGGACCCTGAATTTATTTTCAGGGCCCCCTTGAACAATGAGTTGTAATTTATTTCTATGCAATATTTCTTTCTTTTTTGATAACCTCCCAGGCTTCATTCACTTTCTGGAACTTTTCATGGGCGCCTTTCTGGATATCTTCTCCCAGGTAGTGAACCTTATCAGGATGATATTTAACGGCCATTCTGCGATAAGCTTTCTTCAGCTCTTCTTCGGTGGCACTTGGTGCAACTTCAAGAATCTTGTAGGCAGCATCCGTATCGGCTACAAACATAGCTTCAATTGATTTATAGTCTTTTTCACTAATACCCATATGCATGGCCATGTGCGCGATCAGCTTGTGCTCTGCTTCATGTACCTGTCCGTCAGCATTGGCTATTCCGAAAAGGAAATGTATCAACTGCAACCGTGATGGATGGTCCATGTTTTTACGTATTTGAACGCATACATCGGTTACCGGTATATTCTGCTTCAAGAGGTCTCGTAACATCTTGATGGCATCACTGGCAGCCTGGGTGCCAAACGACCTTACAAAGAATTGCTTGGTATATTCAAGTTCCGATTTTAATACCGTTCCATCAGCTTTCATCACAGCAGCTACAAGCACCAGCAGGCTCACCACATAACCACCGCGTGTGGTTGGCTGGCCGGGTTGATAATCCTGTTGCACACTGCCCGGCTTATTCTCATCGAACATAGAGCCTACAACAAAACCCAGAATTCCTCCGATAGGGCCGCCTATAGCCCAGCCTAAACCTCCTGTAATCCATTTCCCTGATCCGCTGAAAATCTTTCCTGCATCGTTCAGGTATTTCTCTGCATTACCAAATAATTTCTTAGCCATTTAATCTTAATTTTTTATCTATTTCCACAATCTGTGGAATAATTAGTTCATTGTCGTTGTTGTGTATTACAAAATCAGCCAATTTATTTCTTTGTTCATCGGTCCATTGATTGCCAATGCGTTGAAGGACTTGTTCTTGCGTGGTTCCGTCACGTTTCATTACCCGTTGAATTCTTTGATCCTGATCCGTAGATACCACAATAACCTTGTCCATCATCTTGTAAAAGCCACTCTCATAGAGGATGGCCGCTTCAAGCAATACGTATGGTGATTGCTGCTTGCTACACCATTCATTGAATGCATTTCGTACAGCCGGATGAATGATGGCATTCAGCTGAAGCAATAAAGAAGGGTCATTAAAAACAATGGAAGAAAGGTATTTACGGTCAAGAGACTGATCGGGCATGAAAACCGCCGGACCGAAAAGATTAGCCAGTTGGGAGCGTACCTCGGGGTCGGTATTCTGAAGTTGTTTAGCTACACTGTCGGCTTCAAATACGGGAATGCGTAAAATGGAAAAGATACGACAGACTGTACTTTTTCCGCTTCCAATGCCTCCTGTAATCCCAACCTTTTTCATACTTAGTTCTGAATTAAATATTCTATTTCTTCCGGGGTAATCGTAAGGTCATATAAATAGGCGGGCGTAGATTCCGCGGTAACTTTCAAACGTTGTTTGCCATCCTGGATATCACGGAAGGAAACTGAGAGTTGGAAATCTTCCGGATTAATATCAGGAAAATGGCTCAATCCAACCTGAAACGTCACTTTTACCTTCTCTGGAAAAAGTTTAACATGTATATCTGAGGGCCGGTGTCTCAACGTAACAGGTACAGAAATCTGAGCTTCAGTATATTCTTCAACCGGTATGTTTACCGTCACTTTAGACGTATCCAGAAATACTTCGTTTAATATGGGCAGGGCAACTTCAGCTTTCACAGGTTCGGCAACAGAACTGAATCTCTTTAAATTAGTCGTAATTATATCCAGGGTATCCAGTACCGATTGGGGGCCATTGGCTAGCACCGAATCGGGCGTAGTAGTAATTTCCCCCGATATCTGGTATTGTTTTTCAAGATCGACCGTTACCATGGGTTTTACCTTTATCCATTTTTGCCCCATTTTATCATACTTGAAATTCAATGTATCTGGGAATATCTTCAAGATCTCCATTTCATTTTCATTCGATAACTGGCTGGATAGTTCAGTAAGGAACTGACGGGACGGATAATAGAAATTGCTCCTTTTACTGATGGTCATCCGGTTGTCAGTCATTTCTTTTACATTGAATTCCAATTGGTTAAACAGAAAGCTTATCTTGTGTTTAAGGATGTTAAAGCCATGGGCTTTAATGGTCAGTTCAAATTTATTGGGTAACTGATTGGCTAATATCTTATTGTTCGGGAGGTTGGTATAGCTCACCGGAACCACCATCTTAACCGTGTAGGTTTTATTAAGGGCATTAAGGAACCAGAACCCGGATGCAATAATCACGCAAACCAGAAAGTTGACCGCCCGCCTGTCATTCTTAAAATATACTTCTTTGGTATATTTTACACTCTTATATATCCAATTTGTCTTCACGGCTTCAAATATAAAAAAAAGGGTCGACATGATGCCGACCCTTGTAGGTTTCCTTTTTCCTTAGCAATTACTTTTGCGCCGGAACGTCACTCATGTCTTTTACAATGGCAGATTTATCTACCCTGATCTTAACATTGTCATCAACCTGAAGCAATACGGTATTGTCTTTAATATCAACAATCTTTCCGTATATTCCACCTGTAGTAACTACTTTGTCACCTTTTGCAATGCTGTTGCGAAATGTTGACAGTTCTTTTTGTCTTTTCATCTGAGGTCTGATCATAAAGAAGTAGAATACCACGATGATCAGAATCATGGGCAGGAATGACATTAACGGATTTGATTCAGCGCCGTTTGCTGGTGGGGCCATTAATAAATAATTCATGTGTCTGTTTATTTAGTTTCAACTGTTTATCTCTATAATCTCATTTTTTACATCTGCTTTGATGTAAAGCTCTTTTTTCGCCTGTTCTGCATTCGAGAACAAGATAATTCTTTTTAGTTGTTTACCAACTTCTCCGGCCGAATTATAATTCACTTCAATATATCCTTCCTGCCCCGGTTGAACAGGCTGATCAGGAATCTTCACCTCCGTACATTCGCACCCTGAATCGATACTGTCAATGGTTAAGGCCTTGGTTCCTTCATTTTTGAAGACAAATGTATAGGCTACCACCTCGCCGGCTTTCAGTGAACCAAAATTATGGATTTCTTCTGAAAAGACAAATTTTGCCACGCCCGATTGCACTGACTGGCTTTCAGGCGCTTTTTTAGATCCCGGGGTGCAGGAACTTCCCAAAAGCACTGTCCACATAAATACGACAGCCACTTCGAACTTGAAACTTCGAACTTCGAACTTTAAACTAGTTCTCATGCGTTTTCTTCTTCACCAATTAATCCTCGTCCGGCTTTAATGATTTTATTCTCTTTCTTTAAATCCTTCAGAGCCTTATCCAAAATGCCGTTTATGAAGTTACGGCTTTTCTCGGTGCTGTAATACTTCGATAATTCAATGTATTCATTCATCGTAACCTTTGTAGGTATGGATGGGAAATACAGAAATTCGCTCAGCGCCAGTTCAAGAATCAGGTTGTCGATATAGGCAATTCGCTCAATATCCCAGTTGACCGTATGCTGCTTGATTAGGATCACATTGTCCTTATGGTTTACAACCACCTTGCGGTAAAGATCTTTTGCAAACTGGTGGTCTTCATCATCCTTGAACATGGGTAACAGCGTCTGACGTTCATCGCTTTCATCCTTGAACTTCTTGAAAGTCTTAAGAATCATGCTAACCACAAAATCAAGGTCATCATTCCAGTAAATACTCTGTTCTTCCAGTAAGTATTCAATGTCTTCATTGTCCAGGATCAGGTATTTAAAGATATCTTCAATCAGCTTGCGATCTTCGGTATAGCTTTGCTCAGGGGCTTTCATATACTCTTTGTAGAAATCCTGTTCTACCAGGCTCATGTAGAGCTTACGGATAAGGTCATCATCGTTATCCCACGCAAGCTTGGATGCGGCAAGATATTTATTTAACTGGATATTGGCTTTTAGCTGGCTCAGGAGCTGGTTGTTGATAAACCTTGTATTTGGAGAAAGATCTTCTGTGGTAGGACGATGCTTTTTCATACCAAGATCAATACGCTCTTCGGCGAACTTCTGAATGTCAATAACGAGTGCCATCAGATAGTGATACAGATCGTATGTTTTCTGCAGGCTGAAAAAGAGTTCTTTTTCAGTGTTATTGATCGACGTGTCAGGTGAAGTAAAGAACGCATATAAAATTTGCAATACTTTGATTCGGATTATTCTTCTGCTAATCATTTGTCTTAGAACCTGTTTAAATATGGGAGGGCAAAGGTAGAATTTTTTAGCATACGTGATAAAAGCAAGATTGTTTTCTTAAACAGTGAAATGTTTTTTAACCAATTGATCACATAGACCCCAATAAAAAACGTAAAAAATACCCAATACTCAATATTCAATACTCAATATCCAAATGTTTCTTACCTTGAATTGGATATTGGATATTCTATATTCACTATTGATTATCTTTTTTATAATGAACAGAGAACTATGTATTTTTCTGGTTCTCTTCTTTACTTATTTCATCTTCCTCATTCTGATTCCATTCATTATCCGGTGAATCGTCATCATCAGGTTCTTCTTCCCAGCTTGCCTTTGGACGTACAGGCCCCTGGTGCCGGTAATACCAGGAGAGAATCAGTCCGCTCACAGCTCCCCATAAGTGGCTTTCCCAGGAAATGCCGGGCTTAAGGGGAAATATTCCCCAGAACATGCTCCCGTAAAGAAAAGTGACAATAATACCAATGGTCAGAAGGTTGGCGTCTTTGCGAAATACCCCGCTGAAGAAAAGAAAAGAGGCCAGGCCATATACAACACCGCTGGCTCCTATGTGGTAGGATTCTCTGCCTCCAAACCATACGCAAATACCCGAAAGGATATAGATCAGAAAAAGGATACGATAGGCCAGGTGGCGGTAGAAATAAAACAAGGCGAAGGCCAGCACCAGAAATGGAACTGAGTTTGACAGCAGATGGTCGTAATTGCTGTGTATGAAAGGAGAAAAGAATATTCCCGGCAATCCTTCGGCTGCACGTGGCAAGATCCCGTATTCGGCTAAATCGAGATCAAGCACCTGTTCCGTCAGCATGACAAGCCAGAATAAGCCCACAATAAGGACCGGGAACAAAAGACTGTATTTGAAAATCTTCTTTTCCGTGTCCTTATCGATGTGCTGCGGACTGCGCGGGTAATAGTCGAACAGGGGCATTAAAGGAGTGCTTTTATCAAGGCTGTAAAATTGATAACATCTTCTTCTTCGGTGTCAAAGGAGGTCATCCAGCGAACTTCAGAGCGGTGTTCATCCCATACGTAAAAGAAGTATTTCTCCTGCAACTGTGGAATAATCTGCGGAGGCACAATGGCAAAAACACCGTTGGCGTTCACTTCCTGGGTCAGTTGGATAGCCGGTATTTTCTTCACCTCCTGTTCAAGCAATTTGGCCATACGGTTTGAATGAGCAGCATTCTTCTTCCAAAGGTCGTTCTCAAAATAAGCCAGGAATTGGGCACTTACAAAACGCATCTTGGAATAAAGCTGCATGCTTTGCTTGCGGATGTATTTCGTA
>JACMKG010000121.1 GCA_014380255.1 Prolixibacteraceae bacterium
ATGCGCAAGATTTGAGAGAATAGAGTATATAAAACGAAAAACTTTCCTATTTTTGTATTCATTGTCCCAATAAACAGGCAATTACCCAATTGAAAACAAACAAGAAAAAAATTATAAACGATCCGGTATTTGGTTTTATCAACATCCGCTCAGAACTAGTCTTTGATTTAATCGAACACCCTTATTTTCAACGCCTGCGCAGAATTAAACAACTGGGCCTCTCGTCCATGGTATATCCGGGTGCCAACCACACGCGCTTCGAACATGCCCTGGGAGCTGTCCACCTGATGCGCTCGGCCATCGGCATTCTGAAACTAAAAGGACACGAAATTACCGATGAGGAGGCCGATGCGGTCACCGTTACCATCCTACTGCACGACATTGGGCACGGCCCGTTTTCGCATGTACTGGAAAGTACCCTGGTGCAGGATGTGCCCCACGAGCGCATTTCCCTGCTGCTGATGCACGAGCTGAACCGCCAGTTCGACAACCGCCTGGATTTAGCCATCCGCATTTTTACAGACCAGTATCCCAAGCATTTTTTGCACCAGCTTGTATCCAGCCAACTGGATATGGACCGCTTGGATTACCTGAGCCGCGACAGTTTCTTTTCCGGCGTATCGGAAGGAATCATCAGCTCGGAACGAATCATCAAAATGCTCGATGTACGAAATGATGAGCTGGTGGTGGAATACAAAGGCATTTACTCGGTTGAGAACTTCCTGATTGCCCGAAGGCTGATGTACTGGCAGGTATACCTTCACAAGACGGTTATATCAGCCGAATTCCTTCTTATTAATGTATTGGTACGCGCACGTGAGCTGGCCCTGCAGGGAACCGACATTTTTGCCACCCCGGTATTGAAAGCTTTCCTCACCCGGCAGGTTTCGCTGGATGATTTTATTAAGAACGAGGTGATAGCCGGAAGACCTGTACTCGATCTTTTTGCCAGCCTGGATGATAACGATATCGTAGCCTCAATCAAGGAATGGCAGGATCACCCGGATTCCATTTTGTCCTATCTTTCCAAATGCATCATCAACCGGCGCTTGTATAAAATCAAAATCAGCAAAAAACCCATTGCTGAACACAAGATCAACGAATTAAAAGAAAAGATCTGCCGTCATTTCAACATCTGTGACCATGAGCTACGCTATTTCCTGATTCAGGATACGATCTCTAACAGCGCTTATAACAAGGCTTCGAACGATAAAATTAACGTACTGTTTAAGAATAATAAAATCAGCGATATTGCTGATGCTTCGGATATAAACCTGTCCGTATTTTCTGAAACTGTAAGGAAATATTTTATCTGTTATCCGAAAGAATTGGACATTAAGTAATTTAAATCTATTTTTGCCGGGCATTAAGAAATCAATATGGAATTCAAAGCTCAAAGTATAGCTGATTTTCTGGGAGGTACGATAGAAGGCGATCCCAATGTAATCGTATCAGGCGTAGCCAAAATAGAGGAAGGAATACCCGGAACATTGGCATTTCTCTCCAACCCGAAGTACAACAAATATTTATACGAAACCCAGGCATCCATCGTAATTATCAACAAGGATTTTGAACTGGAGGCTGAAGTAAAGGCAACGCTGATCCGCGTTCCGGATGCTTACAAAGCGTTTGCATCATTGTTGGAATTGTATATCCAGGCCAAAGGAAACAAGGTGGGTATTGAAAATCCATCCTATATCGATCCAACGGCCACCCTGGGCAAAGAGATCTACCTGGGAGCCTTTGCCTATGTAGGTAAAAATGTAAAAATTGGCAATTACGTAAAAATATACCCCCATGCTTATATTGGGGATAATACGGTCATCGGCGACGACTGCACACTGTTCTCCGGGGTGAAGATTTACGAGGATACACAGATCGGCCAGGGCTGTATCATTCATGCAGGAGCCGTTATTGGTTCCGATGGTTTTGGATTTGCCCCCAAGGAAGACGGCACTTACCAAAAAATTCCACAGGTCGGAAATGTAATCCTGGAAGACCTGGTGGAAATTGGCGCCAATACCACTATCGACTGTGCCACCATGGGTTCAACCATTATCCGTAAGGGAACAAAAATAGACAACCTGGTTCAGATTGCCCACAATGTGGAAGTAGGCGAAAACACCGTAATGGCTGCCCTGACAGGCATTGCAGGTTCAACGAAGATCGGCCGTAACTGCCGTTTTGGGGGACAGGTCGGAGTGGCCGGCCACTTGACCATTGGCGATCGTGTAAATTTAGGGGCCATGTCGGGAGTTTCACGCAACATTAAAGCAGATCAGACCGTTTTACTGGCACCTGCCATGGAGATCGGTCAAGCTGCCCGTGTAACGGCCGTTTACCGAAACCTGCCTCAATTACGCGAACAGGTTATTGATTTAACCAAACAGGTGGCTCAGATAAAGAAAAAGCTGGAAGAATAATTAAAGATAAGAATGGCAGTTAAACAAAAAACTTTAGCAAAGGAATTTTCCATCAGTGGCAAAGGGTTACATACCTCTTGCCAGGTTAGCATGACTTTTAAACCAGCTCCTGTCAATCATGGATTCAAATTCCAGCGTGTTGACCTGGAACACCAACCCATCATCGGCGCAAATGTCGAATATGTAGTGGATACCGCCCGCGGAACCGTGATAGAGCACAACGGGGCAAGAATCAGTACCATTGAACACAGCCTGGCCGCACTCACGGGAATGGATTTGGACAATGTACTCATTGAGATCGATAACGAAGAAGTGCCGATCCTCGATGGAAGCGCTCGTTATTTCGTCGAAGCCATTGAAAAGGCAGGCACTGTGGAACAGGATGCCGAACGTGAATATTTCGTGGTAACCGAAAAAATGGTTTACAAAAACGAGAAGACCGGCTCAGAAATGATCCTGCTTCCCGACAACGAGTTTTCGGCCAACGTAATGATTTCATTCAACTCAACGGTTCTGAACAACCAGTATGCGTCGCTGAATTCACTGGCTGAATTTAAAAACGAGATTGCCAACTGCCGCACCTTTGTATTTCTGCACGAACTGGAGTTTCTGCTCAAAAACAACCTTGTCAAAGGGGGTGATGTGGACAATGCCATTGTCATTATCGACCGCCCGGTTGTGCAGGAAGAACTCGACCGCCTGGCCGACCTTTTCAAACACGATCGTGTGGAAGTTAAATCACAAGGAATACTCAATAACATCGACCTGCAGTACGACAATGAATGTGCCCGTCACAAGCTGCTCGATGTCATTGGCGATTTGACCTTGGCCGGCAAAAGGATTAAAGGACGCGTAATTGCCACCAAACCGGGTCATAGTGCCAACACGGCCTTTGCCCGAATGATTGCCAAGGCCATCAGCAAAGAAGCATGCCGGGAAAGAGCCCCTCATTACGATGCCAACACCCCCGTGCTAATGGATGTAAATAAAATCAAAGATTTACTTCCTCACCGTTATCCCTTCCTTTTGGTGGATAAGGTGATTGATATCCAGGATAATTTTTTGGTAGGAATAAAAAATGTTACGGCCAACGAGCCATTCTTCCAAGGGCACTTCCCCGAGGAACCCGTCATGCCCGGCGTGCTTTTAGTAGAAGCTATGGCCCAGGCAGGGGGCATTTTTGTACTTCGTAACCTGGAGGGAAAACACTCGACCTACTTCATGAAAATTGACAACGTTAAATTCAGAAAGAAAGTAGTTCCCGGAGATACCATTGTCTTTAAAGTGGTGCTTACCTCCCCCATCCGCCGAGGCATAGCTGAAATGCGCGGACTATGCTACGTAGGCGATTCCATTGTGGCCGAAGGCGACTATATGGCTCAGATTGTCAAGATAAAATAATTAGAAACAGAAAATAGTTTAGAAAATGAAACAACCATTGGCTTACGTACACCCGGAAGCAAAAGTCGCTGATAACGTGATCATCGAACCATTTGCAACCATTCATGAAGATGTAGTGATTGGTGAAGGAACTACCATCGGATCAAGTGCGACTATTATGCCGGGAGTCCGTATTGGAAAAAACTGCCGCATCTTCCCCGGAGCGGTTATTGGCGCCGTTCCCCAGGATTTAAAATTCAGAGGTGAATATTCAA
>JACMKG010000122.1 GCA_014380255.1 Prolixibacteraceae bacterium
AAGGATACTGTTCAGAACATACCTTAAGAGAAAATCTAACCATCTAACCATTTTTGATTAACGATTAACGATTTCAGATTTAAAAAATGAAACCCATCCAACCATCCAATCCTTCAGTCCCTCAGTCCCTCAGTCCGTACTTAATTCTCTTCCTCAAACGATATCATCGCCTCCCTGTTTTTGCCGTCCATCACAATGCGCAGTTCGTTGGTAAAGCTTACATGTTTGATATACTGGCCTTCATCAATGACCGGTAGTTTCCTTAAAACATCTATGTTGATCGTCGCCTCGGTTGAATTATGGGGAATGGTAAAATAACCCACATTCATCGAGGTCACATTGTGGAAGAAATGCGAACCTAGCGACCCGTCAATGGGAAAGTCATTCAGCCCTATTTCAATGATGATACGTGCTTTTGATATGTTGGCCCACAGTACAGGAATGCCTGTAAAGGGATCACGCGTACCCCACCGGCCCGGGCCTATCAGGATGTATTCCTTGTTCAGAAAGTCCATCTTGCGGTTAAACTGATTGATCTCCTGGGCGATCTCGCGGGTCTTCATCTTGTCGAAGCGTTCAGGGTCCACAAAAATGACGTCAGTGATTCCTTTCACCACCCCGTTGCCCATGCCTTTCTGAGCATACATGAGAGTTTTAAGCGGATCTCTCACCCCGAGGGATACCATTAACGGCTCGTCACGCCTGATCAATGGTTTAATCTGTAACAGGTAAAAGGTAGGATGCCCCCCGTGCCCCTTTTCAAGGTCTACGGCATATTCAATCTCAACAGGCGAACCCATGGCTTCCCTGAACAGGCGAAGTAACAGGTTAAGGGTGTTGGCAAAAGGAATGTGTTTGTATTTTAAGATATTGGCAAAGTCAATCACACGCAGGCCCGGACTATCAATTCCCGGGTTCAGACTGTCATTCTCGTAGTCATACACCGAGGCGCAATGTTGCAGCACCCCGTCCTTTTCAGCAAAAGAAATTTTCATTTTACGGATGGCCGCTGTCTCCCCCTTGTTCTTTAAATCTACTTCGGTCTGGTTCATGTCAATGGCATAGAATTCCTTTTGAGAATTGCGCACCAAATCCTGAACCGCGGATGTGTTCAATTCAGGATATTTTGGACAGAATCGAAAGGCATTTTCTCCTCCTACTACATACATTCCAAGGCCAATGGCCGCTACTGCGAAGCCATCTTCAGGCTCCATATACGACACCGGATAAAAATTGTATGACTGGGCTACTCCGCTGATGGAGGGATAATAATGATCATTGTAGAGATGGCCAACCACTTCCTGGATGATCACGGCCATCTTTTCTTCTTCGATCTTATAATTCACAGCGTCGAAATAAGACATGGCCGATTCGGTAAAGATACTGGCATAAACAAGCTTTATGGCCGTTTCCAGCTGCTGATAGCGCACTTCTATATCCGGATGGTTGTTGGGAATCAGATACGTGGCGTACACCCCTGAAAAGGGCTGTGTAAGCGAATCCTCGAACAAACCCGATGACCGGATGGCCAACGGCTTGCTCATCTTCTGCAGATATATATGAAGACGTTCCTGGATCTCTTCACTGAATTGTGACTCCAGGAATATGTTCTTGATCCTTTCGTAATCGTTGGTTGAATAGATCTCTTCGAAAAGGTCGTTCGTCTCCAGGAACTTATCGAATTCCATAGCCCCGATTACAGCCGTGGCCGGTATGCGCAGGTTGATTTCAGGGATGATCTTGGCAAAGTCAATGTTTTCGATGAAGTTGCACATGAAAGCCATGCCGCGGCCTTTGCCTCCCAGGGAGCCGTTGCCAAGGCGCATCACGTAGCGTTTGCCGGTGATCAAGGTGGGGTCGAAATCAATAATGCTGCCCCTGAGCTTCTGGATGCGCACTTTTTCAAACACATCCAGGCAGAACTTACGTACTTCGTCCGAGTTCTTAAAATCCTCAAACCGGTAGGGAAGTAACTTCTCGGCGATGTTGATCTCCCCACGAGCCATGAGCCAGGTAGAGAATGAATTGCGTTTGCCATGATAGGCCAGGGCATTTTCAGGCACAATACGTATCATCTCCTGGAATTCGGCCATGTTGTGAGCCACCATGATGGGGTTACCTTCGGTGTCTTTAAATACAAAATTCCCAAAGCCCAAACGCTTGTAGATATAGTTGTGAATGTCGACCGACAGGCTTTCGGAGTTCTTATTGATGAAATCGGCGCCTATCTCGCGGGCCCACTGCGCATTGTTCACATCGTGGCTCTGCAACAGGATAGGAATGGGAAAGCGCAGGGTGGAGGTTACGTACCTTAGAAGGTCCACGCCGGCATTCTCATCATCCACGCCGTTTCTTTGAAACTTCACATCCGAGATCACACTCAGCAGGTAGTCCTTGTATTTATTAATCATGTGTACCGCCTCCTCATAGTTGCTCACCAGGATCACCTTGGGCCGCGCACGCATCTTAAGAATGGTATGCAGCTCGTCGGCCGATTTGTCCTCCACCAGGTTCTGCGTTTGGGTCATGATGTTGGTATAGAGCATGGGCAGGTACCTCGAATAATATTGAATGGAATCCTCCACCAGCAGGATCACCCTCACGTTGCCATTGCGGGTATCCTCTTCCACGTTGTTCTTGTCTTCAATGTACTTGATCATAGCAAGGAATACATTCGAATTGCCATTCCAGACAAACACGCGATCAATGGAATCAATCTTCTGAGAGCTTGTCTGGAAGTAACGAAGGTCTCCGTTGTTGTTCACAAGCAGCAGTATCGGCAGACTGGGCTTCAGCTTATGGATGGCATTGGCAGCCAGGATAGGGATATTTTTATCAACCCCCACCATGATAATGGCCAGCTCAAAGTCCCTTGTCTTGACCATTCGCAGGGCATCCTCTTCTGAATTCACACTGGTAAATCGAGGGTAGGTGTACAAGTTTAGCTGAAGAAATTCACCAAAGATTTTATCGGTAAACTGGCCTTCACGCACAATGGAATAGCTGTCATAAAGAGTGGCCAGCAACAGCACTTCCTTTACCTTGGTGGGCATCAGTTCCTGGAATATATCGCGGTCGCTTTTATTTCTTTTATAGATCGATGAAAGCGAAATTGAATCCATGTTATTCATGCTTCGATTGGTTAAATATTCGATACAATCAATATTTCTAAAAGTATAAAAAATATCTCTGCCTGAAACCTCCGGCAAGATGTTATGCAAAAGAAGATCAACTAATTTATTATTTGAGTATGGCAAAGTAACCAATGTTGCCCGCCGGGATTATTCGGTTAGCTGTTGCCTGAAGGTTTAGCCTTCAATCCCTCAGGCTTTGGGCCCTGAGGTTTTCAATTAGGAGTGTTCGGAAAGTTTAAAAACTGCCATCAAAACTTCCACACACCAAATCTAACCAGGCTTTGAATGGCTCATTGAATGAAGATTGATGTATGGATGGCAAACCCTGGTTTAACCCATACTTTCCTTTCTTCGAGAACACTTCTAAAGGCAAATTCTCAATGCCGGGCAGGAATGCTTCTATCTAAAATAGCAGGAATCCTGCCTGACCATTGCCTATCCATTGCCCCAATCTGATGGGTCATTGATCTGTTGCTGTACTATTATCATATTATTAGTACAGCATCAGTACAGACACCGTACAGACACAGGCAATGGATAGGCAATGGATAGGCAAAATGTTGGACTTAAAAAGATGAGCAAGGAGGATGCTACTTTCACCTCTTTGGAACACTTCTGATTTCCAATTGCGGCTACACCTTCAGCCAACCATGGCAGCCGGTTAAAGGCATAAAAGGTGAGATAGTTGGTTTCTCATCAGCATAGGATATATACGGGCATTTGCCAAGGGGCGATTGGAAATCGCCCGACCCAAGATTGCCTCAGGCTTCACCAAGGATCGACCCGGGGCTGCAGGGCACATCAGATATTATCCTAAAAGATTTGGATATAGGTAATTGTTTGACTATTATTTATTTATGTGATAATAAACTGATAACAATATGTTTTTTTGTGAAATGAGTTGCTTACATGATATATGAATTGGATAGTCAATGATCAAGAGGCTGATTTGTTTTCATCCAACGGCAGGGTAAAATAAAAAGTGGATCCATTGCCTTCTTCGGACTCCATCCATAACTTGCCTCCAAGTAATTCAACCAGGCTTTTAGATATGGCCAATCCCAATCCATTGCCCCCGTATTTACGGCTAAGGCAAGACTCTACCTGGCGGAATCGTTCAAATATCTTATCCTTGTGTGCAGCAGAAATGCCAATACCTGTGTCTTTCACATGAAATTGAATGTTTTCATCTATTTTTCTTACCCCTAGCTCAACAAAACCTTTTTCTGTGAACTTGATTGAATTACCAATGAGGTTTACTATGATCTGTCTCAATTTTGTTTCGTCGGTATTTAGGCGGATTTCTTCTGCCGGGATGCCTGGATCGAGAATGAATTCAATGCCCTTCTCACGGGCCTGAAAAGCGTATTGCCGGTGAATGCTTTTGGCCAGGTGAATGGCCGATAACTCATTCTTTCTCACCTCCACAAGGCCTGCTTCTATTTTTGATATATCCATGATATCGGTGATAATGGAAAGCAGGTTATTTCCACTGGCATGAATAATCTGGGCAAACTGGCATTGTTGTTCCCGGTCAAAGTCAGGATCTGACATGAGTTCAGAGAAGCCGATGATACTGTTTAGCGGGGTTCTAATCTCATGGCTCATGTTAGCCAAAAAGGATGATTTGAGCCTGTCAGACTCCTCCGCTTTCTCTTTGGCAGCTATTAGGTCAGCTTCAATCTGCATGCGCTCTGTGGCGTCCCTGTCGATGCCTATGGAATAGGATTTGCCTCGCCAGGTGATAGGCACGCCGATGTATTCAATCACGTTTTCCTTGCCATCGGGTCTGATCCACGAGGAAGAGCCTTTGTAGGCCTGCTGCCGGGAAAGCGATTCAAGCCTGATGCGGTTGTTCGATTGGTTAAGCGATCGCTGTAAATGATGGATGTATCCCATGGACAGTAATTCTTCTCTGGGCCTTCCTGCCATAATAGCATATTGGTTGTTGCATTCAACGAGCCTTCTTTTGAAAGGATCATCATTTTCTTCATAAACGGCTATTCCATCAAACACATTCTCAAACACCATGCGGAATCTTTCTTCCGATTCCCTGATTTCTTCCTCTGCTCTCTTGCGCTTGGTGATATCATAGGCGATACCATCGATCCTGATACATTGACCCCTTTCATTCATCTTGGGCTGCATCCGGGCAGCGACCCATCGCATTTGCCCGTCGGGACGAATAATCCTAAATTCATGATGAAGTTCTTTTCCCCCATACAGAATGGGAAACCCGGTATCCACCATTGGTTTATCTTCCGGAATAATCAGTTCGTACCATAAGTTTGGATTCCTATAAAATTCGCTGGGCGGATAACCAAAGATGTCTTCGTGTGCCTTCGAGGCCTGCAGCATTTTATTATTCAGCACATCGTGTGAAAAGATGGCTTCATCGAGGTTATCATGCAGGTTCTTCAGTTCGTCGTGGGCATGCTGAACTGCTTCCTCGGCATACTTACGTTCAGTGATATCCTGAATCGTACCAATCATTGAAACGACATTTCCATGGGCATCAATTTCCAGTTCCCCCAGCCCATGCACCCATCTTACAGCTCCATCGCATATGCGTACAATCCGGTAATCTTTGTTGAAAGGATTTTGTTGATTCACTACATATTCACAAAAGTAGCTCTTCATATTTTCGCGGTCGTCCGGATGGACGATGGTCAACCAGTTTTCAATGTTTTTCTCTACATGCTCATCAATCCCGAATATCTGATTCATCTCCTCTGAGGATTTCCAGATGCCGGTAACCATTTCAATCTTATAAGATCCAATTAATGCCGCTTTTTGGGATTGCTTTAAGAATAAATCGTTCTCCCGGATGGTTTCTTCTGCGTGTTTGCGTTCCGAGACATCACGGCAAATCATGAAAATGCCTTCTGGCAATCCGTTAATATCGTTTAATATGGAGCCGTGAATTTCAGTCCAAATGGTACT
>JACMKG010000123.1 GCA_014380255.1 Prolixibacteraceae bacterium
TTATCTTTGGCAAGACAGCCAATGCATGAGCGGATTCCAGGGCCGGGATAATGCCTTCCAGCTGAGTCAGCTCAATCACAGAATCCAGCACTTCAGCGTCGGTGGCCCACATGTATTTGGCCCGGTCTGTTTTTGCCAGATGGGCATGCAGTGGGCCAATGCCCGGATAATCCAACCCTGCCGAGATGGAATAAGGTTCAATGATCTGCCCGTCTTCAGTCTGCATAAGGATTGAACGCGAGCTGTGCAGCACTCCGGGGGTGCCCAGGGTAATAGTAGCTGCAGTCTCAGAAGTATCGATGCCCTTCCCTGCCGCTTCAACACCAATCAGTTCCACATTCTCCTGTTCCAGGAAATGATAAAACGCTCCGGCCGCATTGCTTCCCCCGCCTACACAGGCAATAACACGGTCAGGGTTTTCGCGTCCCAGCTGCTCATCCAGCTGCCAGCGGATCTCTTCAGAGATCACCGACTGAAAGCGTGCCACCATATCGGGATAAGGATGCGGTCCGACCACTGATCCAATGATGTAATAGGTATCTACCGGGTTGTTGATCCAATCGCGCATAGCCTCATTGGTGGCATCCTTGAGCGTTTGGTTGCCACTAAGGGCAGGAATGACCTCCGCTCCAAGCATGCGCATTTTTTTGACATTCGGGGCCTGTCTTTCCACATCCACAGCACCCATGTATACCACACACTTCAACCCCATTAATGCGCATACGGTGGCCGTAGCCAACCCATGCTGGCCGGCTCCTGTTTCAGCAATGATCCGTGTTTTGCCTAACTTTTTGGCAACCAGTATCTGGCCGATCGTATTGTTGATCTTATGCGAGCCGGTGTGATTCAAATCCTCCCGTTTAAGGAAAATATTGCTTTGATATTTCTCCGAGAGCCTTTTTGCAAAATACAGGGGGGAAGGCCGCCCTACATAGTTTTTCATCAGGCTGATAAACTCCTGTCTGAAATCATAGGAATGCATAATCTCCAGGTAATTGGATTCAAGCTCTTCTATGTTTGGAACCATCATTTCCGGAATATAGGCACCTCCAAACTCTCCGTAATATCCCTTTTTGCTGACTTGATAATTCATAGGTATTGATTTAAATTTTAGATTTTATTCCAGCAATAAACTGCTGAACTTCACTTACATTTTTAAAGGCAGGAAGGATTTCAAAACCACTGTTTATATCCACTCCGTACAACCTGGGATCCTTTATTTGCTGAATGGAATTTAAATCTTCGGGTTTAATTCCTCCACTTAAAAAAAAAGGAACATCCATCTGATAGTTTTCCAGCAACTGCCAGTCGAATTTATGCCCAGTCCCACCGGGCAGCTTGCCTTTGGTATCGAATAAAAAGAACGAACAGCATTCAGTATAATCTTCCAGTTGCTTGAAATTAAAAAATTCACCAATGGCAAATGCTTTAAATACCGTCAGTCCCGCATCCTGAATCTGTCGGCAGTACCGCGAACTTTCATTTCCATGGAGCTGTGCCACTTCAAGCTGATACTTTTGACAGATTTCAATAACCTTTTCGGGCATTTCATCTACAAAAACACCCACTTTCTTTATGGAAGGCGGAACTATGATATTCCCATCCAATAAAGGTTCAGTCCCTACAAAACGGCTGCTTTTACTGTAGAATATGAATCCCAAGAAATCAGGTCCTGTAGCTGCAATGTCGGCTATATTTCCCGGATCACGCATTCCGCATACCTTTATCTTTAACCCTGTCGTGCTCATTCTTTTATTCTATCTGTTATTTTTCTGACTTCTTCTATTTCAATCCGGTAATAAACTCAGCACAAGCCTTTCCCGGATCCTCTGTTTTCATAAAAGTTTCACCAATCAAGAACCCTTTAAACTGGGCATCCCGAAGAGCATGAATACTTTGGGGATCAGAGATGCCGCTTTCCGATATTTTTATGAATTCCATGGGAATCAAACCACTTAGCTGAATAGAAGTCTGCATATCGACCTCAAACGTTTTTAGGTTACGGTTATTTACACCCACCAAATCCACCATCGGGTTCAACTTCTCCAGTTCTTCTTTGCTGTGTATCTCAACCAGCACTTCCAATCCTATTTCCTTGGCCAGTTGTGTTAGTTCAAATAATGTTTGCCTGTTCATACTTTCTGCAATGAGCAGGATCACATCCGCCCCGTGGGCTTTTGTTTCATAAACCTGATAGGCATCGATGATAAAGTCTTTGCGTAAGATGGGTGTTTTCGGGTTAGCCCACCTGGCTTTCGCAAGGTCTTCAATAGCCCCTCCGAAGAAGCTTTCGTCTGTCAGAACCGACAGGCCGCTGGCCCCGGCAGAGACGTAGGCGGCGGTAACCTCAGAGGCTTCTGCCATCTCGTTCAAAACGCCTTTTGACGGTGATTGAAGTTTAAATTCAGCAATGATACCGCTAGCCCCTTCTGCAAGCAATGCCGCTTTTAATGAATTGGCAGGCCTTTTAAAGTATGGTGATTCTTTTAGCTGATCAACCGTTACCCGTTCTTTAGCTTCGGCAATTTCGAGCCTCTTCTTCTCATTTATCTTATCCAGTATATTCATAGAAGTATCAATTATTCCCGTTAATGTTTCAGAAAGCTAGTTTCCGTTCATTGCCATTAATTTTTTAAACGCGGCCAGTGCCTTTTTGCTTTTCAAGGATTCGGAAGCCTGGGCCACGCAATCCGTTAATGATTGTTCAGGGTAAACACACTTTATTCCCAGTGCGGCATTGGCAATTACCACATTTTGCTTGGCTACACTTGAATTGACTTCCAGTACGCTTTGGAAGATCTGCGCTGCTTCGGCAACCGTTTCACCCCCATAAAGTTCTTCAGGAGCGACTTGTGAAAGGCCAAAATCAGCAGCCGACAGGCTGTCTTCAAGAAGATTGGATACATAGCGGGCTTCACCTGTAAGTGAAATCTCATCATAACCATCCAGGCTGTGCACGATCATATAATTTTGGTTGCCTTCCTGAAAAACCTGGTTGTAAAGGTCCATGGCTTCCAGGTCATAAACACCCACCAGCTGGTTTTTAGGCGATGAAGGATTGATGATCGGTCCCATCATATTAAACAACGTCTTTACTTTTAACGCCCTGCGTACCGATGCCACGCTTTTCATGGCCGGATGAAACAAGGGGGCGTGGAAAAAACAAATACCCACTTCTTCCAACTCCCGGCGCAATTTACTTTCATCCTTACTAAACTTGTATCCAAAGTATTCAAACATATTTGAAGATCCACTTACGGAGGAAAGCCCGTAATTGCCGTGTTTGGTCACTTTGAGGCCTGCTCCTGCCAGCACAAAGGTACTAAGAGTAGAAATATTAAACGTATTTTTTCCATCACCTCCCGTGCCGACTACATCAATGGTATTGTAGGCAGAAAAGTCAACCGAAATGCACAGGTCAAGCAATGCCTGCCTGAATCCTGCCAGTTCCTCTGCCTTAATGGGACGCATCCGGAAAACTGTTAGAAAAGAAGCGATCTCTGCTTCTGAATATTTTCCTTCGGCAATCTCTGTCAGAATTAAAGCAGCATCCGCTTTATTCAAGTTATTGCCTGCAAATAAATAGTTTAGTGTATCCTTCATTGCTTTTTAGTTTCAAGTTCAAAGTTTCAAGTTCCAGGTTTCAAGTTTCCTGCAGCGCTGTTTTGCTTACTTATTTATTCAGCCAGTTGGCAATAATCTGTTCTCCCAGGGGTGTAAGTACGGATTCGGGATGAAACTGCACCCCTTCCACATCGTATTCACTGTGCTTCATTGACATGATCATCCCGTTGTCATCATATCCGGTAACTTTTAAACACGCAGGTAGATCTTCCCTGTTTACAATCCACGAGTGGTAGCGACCCACGGCAAAGCTTTCGGGAAGATCCTTGTAAAGATCCGTTTTATTTTCAGTAGTCGTAACTGGGGTGGCAATGCCGTGCAACACGCGGTTCATATTGGTCAATGAGCCGCCAAAAGCTTCTCCGATGGCCTGGTGCCCCAGACAAACGCCCAGGATGCTTTTGGTTGGTGCAAAGCGTTGGATGATCGCTGGCATCAATCCTGCCTCAACCGGTAAGCCAGGCCCGGGAGACAACACTATTTTATCGTATTTTTCAAGCTCATCCAATTCGATCTCATCATTTCTAAATACATCAACCGGCTCCCCTGATAGTTTCTTGATGGCATGAACCAGGTTGTATGTAAATGAATCGTAATTATCTATGACTGCTATTTTCATGATTGAATATATTTAAAGTTTCAAGTTTCAAATTCCAAGTTTCAGGTGTCTACTCAATAGTTACTCAGGCTTAGCTTTTCAATTACCGCTAGTTAATCTCTTTGGCTAGTTCCAAGGCTTTTTTTAAGGCTGCCAGCTTGTTATTTACTTCCTGGAGTTCGTTCTCTTCCTTTGAGTCAGCCACAATACCAGCACCTGCCTGGTAAAACAAGACCTTGTTCTTGCTTAGAAACGACCGGATCATAATAGCATGATTGAGTGACTGGTCAAAGCCCAGGTAGCCGATACATCCCCCATAATAGCTTCTTCGTTGGTTTTCATACGTATCGATCAGTTGCATAGCCCTGTGCTTGGGCGCCCCCGACAAGGTGCCTGCCGGGAATGAATTACCTAAAACGGTGACCATGTTGCTACGATCAGGTAACTTGCCAGAAACCTCAGATACCAAATGGATGACATGGGAAAAATACTGCACCTGTCGGTAGCTGTCAACCCTCACATCAGAAGCATTGCGGCTCAGATCATTTCGGGCCAGATCAACCAGCATCACATGTTCTGCATTTTCCTTGGGATCGGCACACAGCTTTTCGGCCAATTGACGGTCTTCATCATCGTTGCCCGTACGGCGAAAGGTACCAGCAATGGGATTGATAATGGCACGCTGCTTTTTAATGCGAAGTTCTGCCTCGGGGCTGGATCCAAAGATACGGTAAGTTCCATAGTCGAAAAAGAACAGGTAGGGCGATGGATTTACGGAGCGCAACGCCCTGTAGACATTAAATTCATCGCCTTCGAAGGGCTGTGAGAACTGCCGGGAGAGTACAATCTGAAAAACGTCACCGCGAAAACAATGTTCTTTCCCACGGGTAACCATGGCACGATACTGCTCGTCGCTGATGTTGGTAGCTTCAGGGCCTACGGTATTGAATTTGGTAACCGGGAATGTCAGGTTTCGCAACAGGGATTCAATCTGCCCGATTTCCTTGGTTTCCCCTTCCATCAGGTTTTCGATCAGATAAATCATGTTCTTGCGATGATCAATAGCCACAATGTACTTATAGAAACAATATTTCACTTCCGGGATCCGGTACGCATCCTTGAGCTCTGCTTTAATGTCAATCTTTTCAAAATACTTTACTGCATCATAACTGATGTAACCAAACAAACCGTTGGCAGGCAGATTCTCAGTCTCCCCAGACAGGGTAAAAGACTTTAAAAAGGCATCCAGTTGCTGATCCACCCGGTGATCGGGGGAAATATTTTCATGGGTGGTCTCCCGTCCGTTGCATTCAATGGTGATTACTCCCTGATCAGCGGTAAAGCATGCCAATGGTTTTATACAGATAAACGAATAGGCGTTTTCCTGGCCATGGTAATCGGAACTCTCCAGTAAGATGGAATGAGGAAACAAATCCCTGAACTTCAGGTACACACTTACCGGGGTGAGTGTATCGGCCAGGATTTTCTTTAAACTTACCTGTACATTAATTTTTTTCATAGTATATTTTTATTTCTTTTTATTGTCTGCCTGATGTTGGTTTTGCTAAACGAAAAAAGCGGCTTACCGTGTTACGATAAGCCGCTTTTTTCGTTCATTACGAACAATGATAGCTACTTCCTTCCACGGTTATGCGAAAAGTTACTGTGCCACCACCAAATATTGTTCATTGTAATCATCATTGCTTTTGTTAAAATAAAAATGCCTGCAATCTTAAAAAAGAAGCAGGCCTTTATATAGGTTTAAAATACCAATATGGCTCTTACTTCTTACTTTTTAGAAAGAAGACCCCACCACGGAAGCCATATTGTATTTGTATTTTTAATCATGTCTTTAAATTCTGCTGTAAAAAAACAGATTTTACAACACAATAACAAGCGCTGATCAAATAAAGTTTCTAAAATTATGAAAATATTTATTTGCCGCATGTTTCCTTTACTCTATCTCTTTATCCTAATTAGCTATTAGACTGCTAATTAAATTATTTATTTTCATATTTTATTTTCAATACCATAAACATGGATATCTGAGCTGATATTTTGGGAAGCAGCTTATCAAACAGTTTCATGGCCGGATAAGCTATATCAGGCAATAGCTGGCTTCGGGAAACTCCTCCACTGAAGAGATACGTTAAAGGATTGATATACTGGCAGCTTTCAATGGTAAACTGAGGAAATATACGTTTGAACTTATCCTTGTCGCGAATAAATACCATCCAGGGCAATGCCCCGTTGGCACCCGAAAGTGGCCCTGATGACGGAATGGTCCAGTCTCCCTGAGGGTTAAAAGGTTCATGATGAAAATTCGTATAAATAAACCGGCCCCACAGGCTATTTGCAGGTTCAATCATAATTATTTTACCACCATTCATAAGAACCCTTCTTGCTTCTTGCAGGAACTTCTCGCTATCGGGGATATGGTGCATGGTATCAATCATAAACATACCTGCCACTGAATCATCCGTAAAGGGCATTTCAAGAGCCGAGAAGGTCATGTCGTTGGTGGGAAGGTCAATCACATCGGAACAGATGATCCTGGGCTCTAACTCTTTTAAAAAGCCACCTCCTGAACCCAATTCAACCAACAATCCTTTAGGCAGATTATCTATTTCAGACAGAAATATGGCATACCATTCTTCATAAAGCTTTCTCAGAAACTTCTTATTCCTTATAATTTCTCCATGAATAACTGATCTTTCAGGAGAATCCAATGAATGCTCTATCCTGTATTTTTTCATGTTAGAAGAACTTGCAATACTGTTTGACTACCTGAAACGCTCCTTGTTTGCTTCCCATATTCAACCTCCAGAGAAATGCCAAGCTGTCTTTCTCTACTGAGCCAGGGTGAATCGGAAACTTACCCCAAGGTTGGTATTTGATGTTTTGAATGATCCTTTATAAGGGTTGTTTAGTATTTTATCGAAATACAACCTTAACTGGAAACGATCGCTGAGCATATAATCAGCACTTGTTTTCAAGGTAATAGAACCTTGCCCTGCAGTGGCTTGCTCTGTTTCTTCCACAATACGCCTTAAAATAGTTTTACTTTTCCGGAAGGATAAATCTCCCCGGATATTCAAATCATTGGAATAGGCTTTCTGAGAGCCTTTGGTCTTGATAATCAAATCCATCTTGGTAAACCTGTAGCCAAGGCCGAAGACCATTTCATTGCTGAGCACCTCCATAATCTGATTATTGGAAAAGCTAAGGGCCAGGTTGCGTGAGGTTTTAAGTTCCGCACGGGTTTCGAAATCATTCAACCAGGTAATTTCCATGTTGATTAAAGGGCTGAACTGTTCGGAAATGCTTACTGAATTTATATCATTCTTCCCTATAAAGTCCCCGAATACTTCCTCCCCTATTTTCCTTCGGGTATAACTAAACCCATCTTCACCTTCCGCATAGTCCAAATTGGATATAAACGATCCCACGCTGTAGCTTGACCGGTAAGCATGACTAAAGCTGAGTGTCTTGAAGTATCTTTTCAGGAATTCGGATTGTGCCACAATGCCTTCATACGTGATCCGCCAGTTGGGGCGCATGTATTTAATGGAAGGAAAAGGATCCAGGGTGACCTTCTCTGCCGACTGCCCCGTATAGGCTGCTATAAATGCAGGAATTAATACCTGTGAGGAAGTAGGACCATAACCCACCGGGAAGCCTGTTAATGGATCTATATCAGCTGGGTTATAGCCAGCCTGTGCATTAGCCACTCGTTGACCGGCCAGGCGCCTGGCAATGGTCATGCGGTAATCCTTCATGTTCTGGAATGCTTTGGAAGGAGGAGTTCCTTTTTCATCGCCCATTTTGCTGAACGCTGTTCGCATGGTATTGATTGACATACTAAAATTACCACGTATTGACTTATTTACCGGATCAAAATCACCACTGACAGTATTATAATTATAGAATTCAGTAGTACGTTCAGAATACGTATGATTTGCATTCACATCAATCCTTAAATCAGGGAATGGTTCCACATTGGCCCTGAAGTTATAGGATTCACTGCGCGACATCACGTAAGGCGCGTTAAGAGCCGAATCCCGGGTGATCCAGTTCTTGTCAGCTGCCTTACGGGCAAAATCCTTATCCTGCCATCCAAGAATGAAAGGAAGCCCAGGAGCAGTAGAGGATCCTGGCATCTCAGGAAACATGGATTGATCGGGTGTATATTTTCCTAGCCCAATTACCCGTGGTACAGGTAAGAATCCGGGCATTACAGTTCCATCGGTAGAGGTATAAGTCAAGGAAATGCTTCTCACACCCATTAAGGCCCTGGCAGTGTACTGAATGATCTTTTTACCTAAATCGCCCTCTTTCTGTATGATTCCCTTTACAACAAATCGCACACCTGAGGCACTGCTATCGGGAGTAAAAGTGATACGGTTTTCGTTAACAATCGCTATCTGACCTTCAACCGGAGCCCCTTTGCGGTCAACTGCCGTAACTTCCACATCTTCAGTCTTTAGCTTATGAAAGATTGATTTAGGCGTGTTAGCCCGTAACCTTACATCATCGGTTGTATATTCAACTTCCTTTATTTTGGGGGCATCTGCCGGCTTCTGAACCGTTGACTGACTGCCGGGCGCTTGCTGTCCCTGCCTTGGCCTTTGCATCCGTTGTTGCTGCCGTGAACTGGTGCCATACTTTTGGTTTATTTCTTTCAGAAAGCCCACTTTGTTGTATAAGGAAACCAAGTTCAACTGCCCGTTTAACGTAGCCTGGCGTGAGTTTTCAATCGTATTTCCCAGCACCACCGATTTATTGGTAACAGGCCCTGCCTGCCAGTCATACATACCCCGGTAAGTGGCCGATAGCGAAGTCCAGTCAAGCAAAGGCAACTTATTGATGGGAACCATGTAGGTGCCACTAATCATGTGATGATACAAGGTCGGACGGCCAAGGTCCAGAATATTTTTAATGATGGAATCTCTTTTCCAGGTATAGTCATCATCATGACGGTTGATTCTACCTTCAGGTTCATCAATTCGTGCCGTACCTTGAGAAGAAAAATCAAACTGCAGGCTTCGTGTCAGGTTATAATGTACATCAAAATACTTGTTCCAGATGAAATCCTTGTTGAAGGTTCGCGGAATTATCAGATTAGGATTGGAGATATTGCGCAGCTGAATTTCATTGTAATGCCTCCACATATCGGTGCGGAATGAGAACTGAGCGGGCATAAGGGAGAAATTAAGATCCTTGATCAACCGAAAGGCAGGTTTACTCAGCAACTTTGAATTCTTGAATGGTTCAATCGATTCAGGGCGGCTGTTGAAATTATAACTAAACAAGGCACGGTGGTTCTTATCCAGGTTTTGTTCAACATTTACATTCCTCTTCATCAGTTCATTGTATGAATATGTCACCGAGAAGTTCGTAGGATCATAAATCTTTGGCTTTCCGGATTTGCTGGTCTTATCAATTTTCACATTGGTTAAATTGATGCTTTTACGTATGACCAGGTCCTGAGCCAACTCTTTAATGGAATCTCTTTCACTTTTTCCATCTGCGGCATTCAGGGCATCCTTCATTTTAATGTCAGGATCCAGCGGATTGTATTTCGGATTACTTTTGCTTTCCGAATAGCCTACATACAAGGGTATTTTGACCTGTGCTTTTTCTGGGAAGAATTTTCCAAGCTCCAGGTTAGCTGAAACGTCCAATTCGGTCAGATCATCCATTGCCCGCTGATTAACTTTCTGTTCTATGCTTCCGAAACCCGCACTTCGTGTTCTTCCGGCAACAATCACCGATCCCAGATCTGCCAGTCGGGCAGTAATTCTTCCTGAGGCAGCCCAGCCACCCCCTTCTTCAAAATCAGACAAACGCAATTCATTAACCCATACTTCCGTTGACTGACCATTGGGATCTTTTGAGTCGGCATATGAATTTCTGATACCAATCATCATCACTTCCACATTCCCTAAATTAGGATTTCCTTTTATTTTAAGGGTTCTGCTTCCATCAATAGTTACATATTCCTGCATCAGAGTTACAGAGGATCCTGCTTGGCGCATTTCATCGTTACGCTTTAACTTCAGGTTGGTTAAAGCCTCCAAAGCCAGATCAACACGATTTTCATTAGGCCACACAGCCTGTCTGTCCATTTCGTTTTCAGAGTTATAAGCTCCGGGAGCTGTAGGGGTGAGTGGAATTTCGTATTCGTAATAGTTGTTGTAATAATCTGATCCGACCCTAACAAACAATGACAGTTCATTTGGGTTTAAGGGTCTTCCTTCAATAGCTTCCGCATGTACTTCCATCTGCAGTCGTTTGTAATTACGGAAATCCATGCTCAGGTTCTTATAAGCAGCACGTGCATCTCCCGGAACAAGATCAATAGCTCGCATGAGTAGCGACTGCTCGTTCAACTGGCGAAGCTGAGGGTTGGCAGGGTCAATAACCCGTTCGATGCCCGGAGGCAATACATAATTAACAGGCTTCCGGCTTGCATTTTCTTCAATATTGACAGCCGAGATATCAAACTGCGTATTGGGAGATGGAACACCCATGCCTCCGTTAATGTCTTTGGTGTATTTACGCCATTCGGATCTTACCAGGTCCAAGGTAGCAAACCGGAGAATGGTAGGTTTTTCGAATCCCTTCAAATACATTCTTAAAAACCTGATAGACTTAAAATCATTGATTGAGCCAAATACCCCACCATTGGGGTTGCGAACAGGCACTTTGAACTGGTACCACTTAACGGGTTTAATTTCTCCGTTGTCCAATTCGACCCTGGCTTCCTTAATATCGGCAATCATGTTTTGCCCAATAACCATATCTTGGGGGCGAATGCTTATCCGGTACTGATAATATCTTTCATACTCATTCAGGGTATTATCACCGTTAATATCTTCCATGTCTGGTATAGAAGAAGATGAGGTAGGATATGATTCCGGCGACATTTCCGAGGTTGGAGAGTTCCCATCCGGACCATTGTAGTTTTTATAGCGTTCCAGGATTCCCAGTTGCTGCTCATCGTAATCACTGCCGCGGTAATAATGATAATCGTCACCCGATGGGTCAGTTAAGAACTGATTAAACGCAGTCGCGTTTACCACATTTCTAAGAGATTCCAGGTAACGCTGGTAAAAGGTTGTCTCATCGCCATCGTTTAACCCATCAAAACCAAGATCCTGGTAACGGCGACTCTCGGCATTGTTGTCAAATTCCCTTACCAGCGACTGCTGGGTAGATACACGGCCCCAAAGGGTAGTATCTATGTCCGTTAGTTCTGCGGTGGTGGGCAATCCGTTTTCGAATGATTTGCGCGAGTCTTTCAATATATCTTCCGAGATATCACCCAGGTTGAAATATAAATCGCCTTCATTACCCAGTGAATCATTCACAAAAGGATCCATCACCCAAAACTCGATAAACTCGATGTTGGCAGCCTCAAAGTCACTTGTTTCTACCCGGCGCATGATACCTGCCCAGCGGGATGACGGGTTAACTAATGTACCATCCGCATTTAAGTTGGTATCAAAATTATAAGGTCCTCTTTCTGACGGATAAAAGGCAAGGTCAAAAGTGGATATATTGGTAGGCAGCCCCACGGGAGTCTCCCTGTCGGGGAAGATTTCCTTTTCAAAGACTTCCCGAACCAGGTGATTCGACTGAAGCTCTTCATCATTCTTGATATAATCAGGCGTGTTCGAGTTGTTTCGAAGGAACAAAGGGTCAATTTCATACCATGCCAGTTTAGCCCTGTTTGAACCATAACTCAACGTATCATTGTCGTCAGCCTCCGGAAACAGGTCAGGCTGTAATTGCGGGGTACTGGCCAAAGCCCATGATACCCTGGTCTTCAAATCGATGGATGTTTTGGTAGCCTCAAAGTCATCGATATATACTGTACCGCTTTTATTGATGACCTTTGAATGCCCTGGAACCAATTGTGCAATTTCTCCATCAAAGGATATCGCTGAAGGTGCCTTGGTGGAATAAAAAGGTAATTTATCCAACAACCGGGTCAGAAGCATGGATTCATTTGAATAATTGGCATCCAGCCCAAAGATGGTATTGGATATCGGGTCATCGCCGTAATCCACCTTCTGGGTCAACGGGCGTTCCTGCATGTGTAAAACAGTCGCTCCCAGGTTAAAGCGGTCGCTGAAAGCATAATTGGCATGCGCCCCGATCAAAGTCTTGCGCTGCATACTAAACAAGTCCTGGCTCTCGGTAGATACCTGTATGGGAGAACCTGATTCCAATAGCCCTGAATTAATAATCCGAACAATACCCGAGGCATAATCCACCGTGTAATCTATATTTTCGGTCAAGGTACGACCTCCTGAAGTCACTTTTACAGATCCCCGGGCAAGGTTCTGTGACGAGGCCATAATCTCAGAACTGGAAGATCCTTTGTAAGAGCCCTTCAAAATATATTTATTATGCTCGGCATCCTGTTCTGCAATCGTTAGGGTCGAATCATACAGGGTGCGGTACACATATTTGGCTTCCAGACCCGGATCGCGTATCGAATCGGCCAGATGACTTCCAAAAGGTTCAATAACGGGAAAGATGATCTTCCCTGCCGATGAATTGACGGTAATACCTTCCACGTAATCAAATACCCCGTCGCGAACCAGGTCGAGTTGTGAATTAAGGTTATCGAGGTTCATCACATTAAGCAGGATATGACCATTGAGCCTTCCCTCGGGAAGATAATTGATGTAATTACCGGTCTGATCATTCTGATACATGATATCCAAAACGAATTCATCGTTGGTCAGCTGATAGGCATTTAAATCATAAATGTTCTTCATCATCAATTTCCAGGTAGGAATCTTGGGTGATAAATTGGTTCCTTTCAACAGTTTTAAAATCAACGTTTCCGGTGCATCAATTCCTTCAGTTGAAAATTCACCCACCTGGTAAGTTTTCCCGTTGGCCGTATAATTGTAGGCCACGGCCAGAATTTCATCTGAATTAAGAGCCGATCGTAAGGAAATGTATCCCAGATTGAGGTTGATGGTATATTCTGATTCATTGAGTAACCGCGCCTGTTCGATCTTCTCAAAATCCTGCCCTCCGCTAAATCTGGATGTAGCCAGAGGACTGAGTGTCTTGTTGATATTATCCGAGCGCCTGATACCGGAATAGGTAGTAGTCATTTGCTGGTATAAACCATTGGCATCATTGTATGGATACAGGTTTTCAGGATAGGGTGCCCCCGGGTTTTCCTGGAAGGCCGGGATTGTATTCCAGATGTTGGGTTCATGCTCCCCAAGGTCCATCAAGGCCAGGATGTTCCTGGATTCTTTAAAATTACTGGATTTATTGGTTACCCAGACTTCAATTTTATTGATCGTAATCGAAGATTGTATGATGGGCAGGTTTTCAAGTGCTTCATTGTAATGATCCCGGAAATACTGTGCAAGGAAGAAGTGACGGTTGGCATCGTAATCAGATGCAAGGATTTCAAATGATTTTTTCTGAGCTCCCCCTTCCGACTCAATAACCTGTGTTTCGCCCTTGTGCTGTGAAAATATGGTTGTTAAATTCAGTTTTCCAAACTGCAGTTCGGTCTTTACCCCGAAAAGATTCGATCCTCCTGTTATGAGCGATCCGTTGAGTGGCAGGGATACGTTTCCTGCTTCAATCTTCTTAACAATCTGATCCTCATCGCCGGTAAAACCAAGGTTCATCTTGTTCTCATAATCAAATGTAGCTTCCGTATTGTAATTGACTCTCATCTCCATCCGGTCGCCAATCTTACCCATCACATTCATCTGTATCTTCTGATCAAAATCGAATGTGGGAACTTTGCGCAGCCGTTCGGGAAGTGTAGGATTCTGGGTATTGTTCATCTGGTAGCCAAAACTGACTTCCACAAAACCTTGTGGCCGGATATCGATGGTATTGCTTCCAAATATCTTGCTGAAAGCCTCGCCCCCAACGGTTAGCTTTGGAATCAGACCCCCTTTGTCTTCAATGCCTTTTATCTGGGTTTGGTTGCGCCAGTAGTTCTGTACCGACTGCTCAAAGTCATACTGTTGAAATTCCTTCCTGGTCATGGTTTTAGGCAACCTGAAATTCAGATCACCTATTTTTTCTGTAAAGATGTATTCCCCGCTGACCGGATCATATTCAATTTCTGTGCGTATGTTGGAAGGTTTCCTTAGATACAGTTTGGCACTGTCTTTTTTATCGGGATAGGCATATGCCGGTTCATCCTCAAAATCAAAAGGCAACACGCCTGTGGTATCTATCCTCACTGTATCAGCCGGTTGTTCCAAAACTGACTGCACATTGAAATGACTGACGGTTGTAATTGATTCTTTGATATTTCCGCCAAAAGCATCAACAAAAGACACAAGGATAATAATAAGTATGTTTCTGCAGTACTTTTTCAAATCCAAAAACTTTATCTGATTAAAGGCTCTTTAGCGCTTGTTTGATTACACTTTCAACTGACTGTTTTGGATTGGCGGTTAATATTCGATCCAATTCTTTTTCGGCCGGTTTTTTTGCAAACCCAAGCATTATCAATGCTGATAACGCTTCATTTCGCAATGTATTGTCTGTTGAAGATATAATTTGTTCGCTGGCAGGTGTCTTCCCTACTTTGTCCTTTAAATCAATAATCACCCGTTGGGCTGTTTTAATGCCAATGCCCTTGATGCTTTTTAATAAGTTAATGTTTTCATTTAGGATCGCATTGCGCACTTCATCGGGTGAGAGGGATGAAAACATCATAATGGCAGTATTGGATCCTATTCCGCTTACAGAAATAAGCATACGGAAAAGTTCACGTTCACTTTCAGTGGAGAACCCGTACAGCAGATGCGCGTCTTCACGCACAACCTGGTGCACATAGATTTTAATGGTTTCCTTGCCCTGAAACTCAGTATATGTATGCAAAGATATATGAACAAAATAACCTACTGAATTAGCCTCTACGACAATATGTGAGGGCTTCAGAGCAGCAACGGCACCTTTGATATATTCGTACATACTTTCAGTTAAAGTGAATTAATTTATTCTGGCTTCTAGCAACTGGCTACTAGTTGCTGGCAAAACCATGCTCTTATCATCTTCTACTGCCTACGAACGGAGTATTTCTTGCCAGTAGCCAGCCGCCAGTAGCTAGTAGCCAGCTAGCCGGCCAGCCGCTCTCGCACTAGTTTCCTTCGTCGATGGCTTCAAAATCAATGGACTCATCCACCTGCCCCTGGTTGATCTCGTATTTCCGCAAGGGGTTTTTGGTAATCTCCTTGTACAGCGTACGGTTCTTGTGAATGTCAATAGCCAGGTACAAGGCCTCGCGGAATGAATCCGGGGTAGCTTTATCCTCACCCGCAATGTCGAAAGCCGTACCATGGGCCGGTGAAGTACGTATGATCGGCAACCCGGCTGTATAATTTACCCCCCGGTCGAAGGATGCCATTTTAAATGGAATCAAACCCTGGTCATGGTACATGGCCAAAATGGCATCGAATTTCGAAAAATCACCCGAACCAAAGAACCCGTCTGCCGGGTATGGGCCAATGGCAATAATACCTTCGTCCTTAGCCCTTTGAATGGCAGGAATGATAATATCCAATTCTTCCCTTCCCAACAGGCCATTGTCGCCTGCATGGGGGTTAAGTCCAAGTACGGCAATCCGGGGCCGCTTGATAAAAAAGTCTCTTTCGAGCGACTGATTGATAATACGTAGCTTGTTGATAATCGCTCCCTTGGTAATCTTCGAAGGTACTTCCGACATAGGGACATGACCTACCACCACACCCACTTTCATCGATTCACTGACCATCAGCATCACGTAATCACGCGTTTTGAATTGCTCGGCCAGGTATTCTGTATGCCCTGGGAAATTGAATTTCTCCGACTGAATATTATCTTTGTTGATGGGAGCGGTAATCAAGGCATCTATTTCTCCGTTTTTAAGATCCTCAACAGCTTTCTCCAGGGCCAGGTAGGATGCCTCGCCAGCCATCTCGCTCGATTTTCCCAGTTCAACGCGCGTGTTATCATCCATGCAATTGATAATGTTCGCTTTCCGGCTGTCGGCCTCACCGGCCGTACGGATGTGGTTGAAATTGAACGTTTCGATGTTCAGCGCTTTCTTATGGTAGGCAGCAACTTTGGGTGATCCGTAAACAATAGGAGTACACATCTCGAGAATACGAGGCTCCATCAATGTCTTAATGATCACTTCGTAGCCAATTCCATTGATATCACCCTGTGAAATGCCAATTACTATTTTATCTCGTTTCATTTGTGTTCTTCTTGTTGATAATTGTATACTGAAAACCTTTTCCTCATTCAATCGGTAATCAAAGGCAAATTTAATCTATTATTTAAACTATTTCCATCTCCATCATCTTTCATCTCTCAAAGATGGCAAGATATGCCGAATTTCACAAGAAAAAGATTTAAGATGATAGACATTAGACACCAGACTTTTGTCTAACATCTTTTGCCTAACATCTAAAATCTCATTATATGTAAATTGATAAATAAATCAACTTCCAATAAATTTCATTTATCCTGAGGACAGGTGATACGATCCTTTACTTGCAGTCGTCGCCCAAATTTAGCAATTCAACTTTCCTGAAATCAACCGAATGGCTTTCTGCCTGAAGTGATATAGAGCCTTTACTAAGCAGTTTATTTCCATCGGCAGGCAACAGTTTTACATAGCTCGGATCACGCTCATCAAGTTGTGGTTTGCTGTATTCAAGTACAGGTTGCCCGTCAATCAGGTGACGGATAATCGAATCACCCTGCACTTCCACTTCAACGGTTACCCATTGGTCACCATGATATGTTTTGGATTTTGAATTGGTGCAATGTACGGTCCACAACGAATCATTCATCACCACATTGGTTCCCGGGGTACATAAATTAAGGGTTGAACGCTCATCGGTACCGTTTCCTCCCAGCAGCTGAACTTCGATAGAGGTCGGGAAATCCTGGTTTTGCTCCATGCTTTCGGGGCTCTGACCGTGAATCATAATGCCGCTGTTGCGGAATGCCCATCCCGGACCTTCGGTTGCCTGATCGCCTACAAAGCGGTATTCAACACGGATCCTGTAATGCGAGTAAGGGTTCTTATAAAAGATATGCCCGAAACGATTGTCAAATTTTTCGTACTGATCATACCTCACTTTTAATAAACTATCTTCAACCCTGAATGTATTTCCATAATTTTCATTCAATGGGAAACCTGTTATTTTGATATTCCAATCCTTCAAATCTTTTCCGTTGAATAACTGGATCCATCCCTCTTCTTTAGCTTCTTTAGGCTTGGGTGCAGAACACGACAGTGCGAATGCGAAGACCAACAAAAACATGACCGGCTTTACTGATAGTTTACTCATGATAACAATTAGGTTAGAGGTTTATGTAATTATGTCGGAAAGATAGCCTAAGAAATGGAGAAATTAATAGCCGGCGAGATATTTTTTAAAAACAAAGAGCTGGATTTATACCCGGCTCTTTGTTAAACGAATAATTGGAATTGTAGGATTATCAGCATTAAGGACATTATTTCTTGTCCTTCTTTGCTTTTTTTTCCAGTCTTTTTTCCTTTAATGTCTTGGTAGGTTCCTTTTTTTCGTTCTTTTTAGAATCTAATCCTTTTGCCATAGTACTAATTTTTTTGGGTTATTATTCTAATTCTCAATACGTAAGGTAAATAGAATTTAAAGCGGCATGCGTCAAACGGCCACTGATCAAAAATACCAATTTAAACAATAGAACCATCGGTTTGACGAGCTAATAGTAATACTTTTTTTATTGATCTCTGATAGGTATGGAAGATGTTCTCGTTCTTCAGCCATTCATTTTCCTTTTGCCTTTTCCCTTTTTTTACTTTCTGTGGCCACGATGTATCGTGGCCTTACAGGCTCCCGTCCTGATAGGACATCCATTCCGTTGATTAGCGATCCTACGTTGATCAGCACCTCGTCCCCTCGTGTTTTTTTGTCCCCTCGCCCCCTCATCTCCCTTTTTCCTTTTTCCTTTTTTCTCCCTTTTCGTCTCATAAGAATTCAATATTAAAGGTGGTTTGCGTTGATTTGCGAAACAGTACAGTGATTCCATATATTGAGACAAACTCTATATTAACTCTATATCTAGCCTATAACAACTCTATGCTGTTAGAATAAATTATAGCCCCACCATAGGGTTAATATAGAGTTAATATAGAGTTTGTCTGATTTTATGGAATGCCTTTCAACAGTTAAGAACTATGCCATGAAGTGCCAATGATCGTCCATATAAAGTGAGGAAGATGAAAGATGAAAGACATTGGACTTATGACCAGGGTAGATAAACATTCCTTTCCGCCTAAGCGGATAAACAATCCTTCAGTCCTTCGGGAAGAAGTGATCAGTGGTCAGTCTCAGTTACCAGAGCCTCCCGGATCAGACCAACAGTCCTTCAGTCCTTCAATCCATCAATCCATCAGGCCTACGGATAATAAGGCAGAAAAAAAACAAATTTAACCATGTGGTTAAATTTGTTGGTTAAATGCTTGGTGGATTCAAAAGGAAGATTTAATTTTGACCATTCGATTTAACCACACAGTTAAACTCAAAAGTAAAATGGAAACTAAAAAAGATACTACGGAAGAAAAAATCCTGGAAGCTGCCAAAAATGTATTTGTAGCCAAGGGCATGGAAGGGGCCAGGATGCAGGAAATAGCCGATGAGGCAGGAATCAACAAAGCCTTGTTGCACTATTATTTCAGAAGCAAGGAACGCCTTTTTGAGGCCATCTTTTCCGAAATCATCAAGTTTGCTTTTCCGAAATTAACGCAGATAGTCACGTCAGATGCCCCCATTGCTGAAAAGATTGAGCAGGTCATTGATGCTTATATCCAACTTTTGAAAAAGCATCCCTTTATGCCCGGTTTTGTGATGAAAGAGTTGAGCCGCGATCCTTCAGGCCTTATAAAGATGGTTTTAGATGTTGGGGTCAACCCTCAGGTAGTAATGGGTCATCTTGAGCAAGCCATGGACCGGGGAGAAATTGTTAGAATGAAACCTCAGCACCTGGCCGTAAATATTGTCTCCATGTGCGTTTTCCCTTTTGCAGCAAGGCCCATTGTAAGCTATATCTTTTATAAAGATGACCCAAAGGCACTCAATGCTTTTTATGAAGAAAGGGCCGAGGTGATTAAGAAGTTTGTAACAGATGCCATTGTTATCAAAAAATAAAATAGATATGAAGACAATAACATTTATGCTTCTGTGGCTGCTTTTCCCTGCCTGGGTATTGATGGCACAGGAGCCGGTTACATTGGAGCAGTGCCAGCAGTGGGCGCGCGAGAATCATCCCGTGCTCAGGCAGTCGCAGTTGTACCAACAGATGCTGGAATTAAAGAGTGCTTCCAATGCCACAGCCTACTTGCCCCAGGTTACCTTGAACGGGCAGGCCTCTTATCAATCGGATGTTACCAAAATAGGTCTTTCGCTGCCCAATATGACTATCCCGACGGTGGATAAGGATCAATACAAGCTCTACCTGGATTTGAGGCAGACCATCTGGGACGGGGGACTAAGCAAGGCCCGCCAGCTGATCGATGAATCTGAAAATGCTGGCAATCAGCAACAGGTGGAAGTGGAGCTTTACCAAATCAGGGAAAACGTCAACCGTTTTTTCTTCACCTCCTTTTTAATTCAGGAGAATATTGAGATCCTTACTCAAAAGACAGCCACCCTTTCTGAACGGCGCCGGATGATGGAATCGGCGGTAAAGAATGGTATGATGCTTTCATCGGAACTGGATCAGCTTTTGGCCGATTTGATAAAAACCGACCAGATGATCCTGGAACTTAAAAGCAACCGGGAAATTGTGCTTTCAGCCTTGGCAATTATGACGGGTAAAGCGGCAGATCAGTTGCAGAGCCTTGAACTGGGAGATGAAACCATTTCCACAGATGGACTTCTGGCAAGACCTGAAATAGATCTGTTTTCCCGTCAAAGGGAATTGATGGATGCCCATTCAGAAATCCTGAAAAAACAGCGTAATCCGAAAGTATTCGGGTTTGGACAGGCCGGCTATGGCAAGCCGGGACTGAATATGCTGAACAATGAGTTTGATACCTATTACTTGGTTGGACTGGGATTTAACTGGAGCGTGCTGGACTGGAAAAATACTTCAAGGCAGCGGCAGGTATTGAAACTTCAGCAGGAAATTGTACTGAGCAAACAGGAAAGCTTTGTGCGCTCCATTGACATAGCCTCGGACCAGCAAAACAAGCAGATTATTCAGCTTAGTGAGTTGTTAAAGACCGATGAGCAACTGATCCAGGTACGCGGGCGCATTACCAAAACATCGGCCTCCAAAATGGAGAACGGCGCTATCACCACAGCCGACTATATCCAGGATTTGAATGCTGAAACAACCGCCAGGCTCACTCTTGAGACTCACCGCATACAGTTGAAAGAGGCCCGTGTGAAACTGGCAACTATCAAAGGAAATCAATACTAAAATCAAATGCTATGAATAAATTATCACTCATTGTCCTGGTCCTTTTGATGCTGTCAGCCTGCAAAAACGACCAAGAGCAATCGGATGCCTATGGCAATTTTGAGGCTGTTGAAACCATTGTTTCCGCCGAAGCGGCCGGTAAGCTGCTGAAAATGGAAGTCAGGCAGGGAGATCAGATGCAAGCAGGCCAGCTTGTTGCACTGATTGATACCACCGAGCTTATCATCAGAAGAGAGCAAACCAAGGCACAGCTTTCAGCCAGCGAGACCAAAAAGCAGAATGTAACGGCCCAGATCAATGTGCTGAAAGAGCAGAAGAAAAACGTCCAGACCACCCAGGCGCGCCTTTCAAAGATGTTTGCCGATCGGGCAGCCACCCAGCAGCAGATGGATGATATCAACGGGCAGGTCAGTGTGCTGGATAAGCAGATCATTAGCACAAACACCCAGTTTCAGCTGATTGCAAGTGAGATGGAAGTAATTAAACGACAGCTGGACCTGCTGGATGAGCAATTGGCCAAATGCCGTGTCAGCAGCCCTATCAGCGGAACAGTGCTGGAAACTTACCTTGAAACCGGTGAACTGGTTACCCCGGGTAAGCCTATTTTAAAGATGGCCGATTTGTCGAACCTGGAATTACGGGCTTATGTGTCGGGCGAGCAACTGGAAAAGGTCAGGTTGGGAAATGATGTAAAAGTGCTCATCGATTCAGGAAGCGAAGAGATGCAATCCTTTACCGGGAAGATCAGCTGGATTTCTTCGGAAGCGGAGTTTACCCCACGGATCATCCAGACCCGCGAAGAAAGGGTCAAGCTGATGTATGCCGTTAAGATCGTGGTTCCCAACGACGGAAGGCTTAAGATAGGCATGCCGGGAGAAGTGAGGTTTTAAGGAGGAGCAGTAGCATAAAACAGGGAACAGTGGTCCATATTTACAATTAGACGATTTACTATTTACTATTTGATGCCGGGCCAGTCAATCTTTTAATTCTTAGAGGCTACCATCCTTTATCCCTCAAACATAACTTGGAACTTGAAATTTCAAACTTTGAACTACTAAAGAGATGATAAAAGTTGAGCATATCAGCAAATTCTACAAAGAGGTAAAGGCTGTAGATAACCTCTCGTTCGAGGTGCAGAAGGGAGAACTGTTCGGGCTTATTGGCCCTGACGGGGCGGGTAAAACTACCCTGATGCGAATTCTGATGACCCTTCTTATCCAGGATGATGGTCGGGCGACTATGGCGGGCCTTGATGTGGTAAAGGATTACAAGCAGATACGAAA